>DAOVNL010000172.1 GCA_030630245.1 Candidatus Omnitrophota bacterium
ATTAACTTTTTAAAATGCCCGCCCTTTTACGAACTTGCCCGGCAAAAACTCTGACTACATAACATATTACAAATAAAAACGTTGTGTTTAGGATAAAAAAGAATTACAAAAACAACCTTACTGCCTGAATATTAAAACACTCCCTTTTTAGCTTATATTTACCGGTATTACGAAAATACACACCCGGATTATTCCAAAGCTTTTTTTTCTACTAATTGAATGATCTCCCGGGCAATATTTTCCGCCACCACCCTGTATCCTTCTTTGCTGCAGTGTCCGTTTTTGCTAAAGAATCTGGAAGCATCTTTTTTCTGAGCAAGCATATCAAAGGCCGGACGCTGGTCTACTATGGGAATGTTATAAACATAAGCATTTTCCTGCATCAGATCCGGCATTTCTTTAGGGTAGCTGGAAAAAATCAGCTGCATATTCTCCCTGGCGCAAATATTAATAAATTCTTTTAAATTACGGGAAAAATACTCCCGCCTTTTTTTATTGATGGAGCTATCCCTCTCATATATCTTCGCATTTAAACCCGTTGAATTTATAGGGGTATCAGCCGTTATATTTTTGCTCTTTGCGCCTTTTTGTAAAATAGCCAGATTATAGATAAGCCTGTTATGGATATTTTCATTATCCGGCTCAAGAGCAAGCGCCAGAATATAATTGTCTATGACCTTCTCAAAACGCCCCCTTTCAAATAAAGTATCCGCAAAAACAATAAACGCGCCGATAAGCCTTTTCCGAATAAATTCATTTTCAGGATATTCGAAAAACAGCCGGCTATAAAAATCCACTGTTTTCTTCGGCTGTTTTTGCCGGATAAATATATCGTCAAATTCGCTGTAAATATTTTCATTGCCGGAATCTGCTTCCATGACCTTTAACAGGACAGAAGCAGCAAGGTCATATTTCCGCTGGAGCTTATAACAGCGGCTTAACTTAAGCAGCGCCACTGTATGATCCGGGCAGATATCAAGGGCTCGTTTGTAAGAACCGACGGCATCATTAAACATAGCCTTTGAGCGGTACATATCCCCTTGGGCTACGAGCTCATAAAGATTTTTCAATGCTTGCCCCTCTGCTTCTTCTTTATCAATAATCCCCCTGATCTTTTTTGAGGTCTTAAGTTTATGCTGAAAATTATATCTTAAGATTGCCGCAAGTTCACCAATCTTTGATTTTAAAAACAATAATTTTATGCTCTCCCCAAGCCGCAAACTATTTAAATCCATGCCCGCAAAATTCCATCGGTCACTTCTGCCCATCATCACAACCACTGCGTCGGGTTTTAGAGCCGGATAAGCGTTTTTGAATTTACGTAATACCATTGTAGAATTGAAATTGGGAAAACCAAAATTATATACCTTAAACATGCGCTTATTTTGCCCGGCATTCAAGATCTTCTCAAGCTGAGCAGGATAATTGTCAGTCTCGCTTACTGCCCCGTCATTTGTCCAGGAGTCTCCCAGGCAAATTATCCGATAGGCTTTTTTGTCTGCCATGCGGGAAGTTTCTATTTCATCAGGAACAGAATCCTTAAAAAAAGAGCCTGCCAAACGCAAAGAAAGCTCTAAAAAAATTAAGGTTATGAATATCCCCAAAAAAATCATTGCTAATTTTTCTATTTTTTTACTTTTCTCATATCCTGTTCTAATTTACCTGTTTAGGCTCCACTGAAATAAGATCATTTATATTTATGTTCTTGTATAGCGCCTTTGCGATAATTTCATGTCCGATACCGCTGGGATGGATCGGATCCCGCGGCCCGTTAAACAGCAAGCTCATGTCATTTTCTGCTTTAAAAAGCTTACTTATATCAACTATTGCTACTCCCCGCTCTCTTGCAGCCTTGGACATTATTTTTTGATAAGACTCTCCATCACGCTGACATTCTATTACTTGATAATCACGCGCCTTTTTGAAATCAGCGATTGCCTTTTCATAATCTCCCCCGGCCTGAAAGGAACACGCGCGCTTATACATAGAATCGCTCAGCACCCCCCTTAACATCAAAAATTTTTCCTCTTTTGTTAATTTCGGATGCATTAAGCGAACAGGCATTTTCAGGAAAATTAATTCTATATTATTGGCTTTACAAATCGCCGCAATTTTAATTAAATTATCACGATATTGTTCCGGGCTTACGCGGATTTTCGCATTTTCGTACTGCCTGCGAAGAACATACGTCAAAAATTTTTCGTTTTTCCGGGCAACCTTTACTAAGACCCTTTTGCCGATCAAATAGATTTTGCTTCTAAAGACAATATTTTTTAAAGCGATCTTCCATTGCGAAGAAACAGTCAATTCACTGTCATGTTTTTTTTCGTCGCGCAAGAAACGGCAGCGGTCAATATCATTTAAAATATACGCGACTGTGATCAAATCCGGAGAATAATCTAAAATGTGTTTTTTAAGGAAAATCTTTCCCTGAAAAGTCGTAAATCCGATCTGTCCGGCATTGAGCACCTCGACATCATATAATTTTGCGTTTCTCCTGAGCATTTTTTCAAGTAAGAACGGGTAGGTTTGCTCTTCCGCAACTCCCCAGCCAAAAGTTGAAGAAGCCCCCATGCATACTATACGCTTTACATCGCCTTTCTTTTTTTTGGAAAAGTCCGCTCCGCGCAATCCCATGTTATTGGTCCGGACATCCTCCCCGTAAAATTTGATTTTCAGGCCCGATCTCTGCCTCCAAAGCATGAGAGGATCCTCCCTGCAGATCACAGAAAGTGATTCCGCTATACTTAATTTGGGATCCGGAAGGAAAAAAGCAGCGGTTCCTTCAAGCAAAAAAATTAATATTATCCCGAAAAAGAAAAGAGATGATTTTTTGGCGGCATTAGCCAGGATATTTCCACTTTTTAACTTCATTTTCGCTCATTCCCCTGATTTTAAAATAATCACAACATTTACTTACAGAACATTTTCCGCATAAAGACGATCTTGCGATACATACTATCCTGCCATGCTCATCCATTGAAGGTCTATGGGTTTATACCCATAGCATCTTCACGTTTCGCCTTCGGCGTAACATCCGCCAAACAAACCGGCGGATAATCATTGGCATTCATCTATGGGCTCACACCCATAGAATTCTGCAGCAATGATTAAATAAATATTTTACCATAAGAAGAATTGGATTTTTTTGCTTAGGCTGGATAAAAGAAACTTTAAACTTTTTCATAAAATTGTCTAAATAGATATGTTTA
>DAOVNL010000015.1 GCA_030630245.1 Candidatus Omnitrophota bacterium
AGATATTTTTTCTTCTGCTCTTCACTGCCGAAAAGAATTATCGGTTCAGTACCTAATGCTGAGGCCGCGTAACTTACCGCAACTCCGCCGCAAGCACGTGAAAGCTCCTCTGTTACAAGACATAATTCCAGAACCCCCGCGCCCATGCCGCCGTATTTTTCATCAATATAGACCCCAAAAAGATCAGCATCAGCAATCATTTTCATTATTACCCAAGGAAATTCTCCCTTTTCTTCAAGTTCTTTAACTATCGGTTTGAGCTTTTCCTGAGCGATTTTACGGGCCAAATCTCTGACCATTATCTGCTCTTCAGTAAGCAAATAATCCATAATTCCCTGCTCCTTTCTTCATTAATGTATCAATAAGTTAAAATTTACAAAGTTAAAACTGACAAAAAATGTTTAATTTCAGAACTATTTATTTCTATTAGATATTGCCGCTCTAATGTTTTAAAAGCGCTTTTTATTATACCTAAAATCACTTATAGTGTCAATCAGTTAAGATGGTAAAATTAAGGTAAAATTAATGGGCAACCTAAACATTAGTTGCCCTAATTTTGATTTCATGATTTTTTGAATAAAACTATTGTTTATTCAAATTTTTTCAAGGCTAATGTTACATTATGTCCGCCGAATCCAAGAGAATTGGACATTGCTGCATTTATCTGTTTTTTTCTTGCCGTATTAGGCACATAATCAAGGTCGCAGTCAGGATCAGGAGTCGTATAGTTTATCGTCGGCGGAATTATGCCCTCTTTTATAGCTAATACCGTTGCCGCGCACTCGACTCCTCCGGCCGCGCCCAGCATATGGCCTGTCATTGATTTAGTCGAACTAATCGCAAGTTTCCCGGCATGTTCACCAAATGTAGTCTTAATAGCCATGGTCTCTACTTTATCATTCATGGGAGTGGATGTCCCGTGCGCGTTAATATAGTCAATCTGATCAATATTAAGTCCCGCGTCTTTAAGCGCCCGGCTCATGCAGCGCACTCCTCCTGCCCCCTGCGGATCAGGAGCAGTCATATGATAAGCGTCTCCGCTCATCCCATAACCAACGATTTCCGCGTATATATACGCGCCTCGTTTTTTCGCGTGTTCCAACTCTTCAAGTAATACCACGCCTGAACCCTCGGACATAAGAAATCCGTCTCTGTCCTTATCAAAAGGACGCGATGCCGTTTGCGGATCGTCATTCCTTGTTGTCAAAGCTTTCAAGGCGCAAAAACCCCCGTGTCCTAAAGGGGTAATACAGCTCTCAGTCCCACCCGCAAACATAGCCACAGCATCTCCTCTTTGGATAATCTTAAATGAATCCCCGATACAATGACCTCCGGTAGCACAGGCTGTAGTAACACATGAATTCGGCCCCTTTACTCCAAGACTTATGGAAACCTGTCCGGGAGCCATATTAACAATAAGCATGGGGATAAGAAATGGTGAGATCTTTTTCGGCCCGCGTTCCATAAAGCTCTTTTGCTGTTCCTCAACAACATGCAGGCCTCCGATACCGGTGCCGATAATAACACCGATCATATCTCTGTCCGCTTTATCAAGGTCTAATCCTGAATCCTCAAGAGCCATCTTGCTGGCGCTGACAGCAAATTGGACAAATTTGTCCATTCTCTTAAGTTCTTTGGGCTTAATAAATTTGGAAGGCTCAAAATTTTTTACTTCCGCATCAATCCGGGATGAGAAATCAGTTGCGTCAAAATAAGTTATATGACCCGCTCCGCTTTTCCCTTCACACAATGAATGCCAGAAATCTTCTTTATTATTGCCAATTGGTGTCACCACACCAATGCCTGTAACAACAACTCTTTTTGTATCCATAATATTACAGCAATAAATTATATCCTTGGTTGAATTTCGTGATTAAATTAAGCTCAATACTCTATATCTCATTCCTTGCCTGATGTTTTCGAATCGATATATTTTATTGCTTCCCCAACGGTTGTCATTTTCTCGGCATCTTCATCCGGTATCTCAATACCAAACTCTTCTTCAAGCGCCATTACCAGCTCTACTGTATCCAAAGAATCAGCACCCAGATCATCAACAAAAGAAGCTGTCGAAGTAACTTCCTCTGCCTTAACACCTAACTGATCAACTATTATTGCTTTTACCTTTTCATCTGCTGCCATTTTTTTCTTCCTCCTTTCAAGAGTGCTACATAACCATTCCGCCATCAATTTTAATAACCTGGCCTGTTATGTAGCTTGCGTCATCACTGACTAAGAATAGTACTAAATTGCCTACGTCTTCAGGTTTGCCGAATCGCTTTAGAGGGATCTGCTTAAGCATAGCCTCTTTCACCTCATCGGACAGGACATCTGTCATTTTTGTTTCAATAAAACCAGGAGCAATAGCATTTACATTGATATTTCTCGATGCAACCTCTTTAGCTGTACTTTTGGTCAGCCCTATGACCCCCGCCTTAGATGCCGCATAATTGGCCTGGCCGGCATTACCCATCACTCCAATAATTGAAGCCACATTAACGATCCGGCCTGATCTTTGCTTAAGCATGGCCTTTACTGCCGCTTTGGTACAGTTAAATGTCCCTTTCAGGTTAACTGCTATTACTGAATCCCAATCTTCCTCCTTCATCCTAAGCAGCAAGCCGTCTCTGGTTATGCCCGCGTTATTGATTAGTATATCTATTTTTTTAAATTTGTCAATAATTTTGTTCGCCGCATCTTCACATTGCTTTAAATCACAGACATTTAAAGCAAGCGGCAGGCATTGCACCCCCAGGCTCTCTATTTCAGCTGCTGCTGTTTTAAGCTCCTCAGTATTAACATCACACAGTACACAATCAGCGCCTTCTTTGGCCAGAACCTTAGCAATCTCCTTGCCGATACCGCGTGCCCCGCCGGTTATTACTGCTGTTTTTCCCTCGAGTTTCATACTATCCCCCTAATTCTTCTTTGAGTTTAGAGAAATCATCAGACTTTGCCAGGTTAACCACTTTAAGTCTCCGGTCAATACGCCCCAATAATCCCCGCAGGACCTTCCCCGGCCCGAATTCAATATAATCGGTGATCCCCTGCTCCATTAAAGTCCCGATACTCTTTTGCCAGTAAGTGGTATGATTGACCTGTCTTGTAAGCAATTCCTTTATTCTAGCAACATCTGCTAAAAATTCCGCTGTTACATTCGGGATAAAGGGCACAGCAGGCTTAAATACCGGCATATCTTCTAAAACAAGCTTTAATTTATCCGCTGCCGGATTCATCAAGGAGCAATGAAAAGGCCCGATGACATCAAGAGGCATAACTCTTTTTGCTTGAGCCTGTTGCGCCATTTCATTAAACTTAGAAATATTTTCTTTTGTTCCTGAAACAACGATCTGTCCCGGACAGTTAAGGTTAGCGATCTCCGCCCCTGATTTCTTAGCCAAATCCTGCGCTTTTTCAATATCCAACCCCAGGATACAGGACATTGTCCCTGGATTTTCCCGTGATGCCTCATCCATAAAAGCGCCCCTTTTATGCACCAGCTTAAGCGCATCCTCAAAATTTAATGCCCCCGCGGCCACCAGCGCGCTGTATTCGCCCAGGCTTAACCCCGCGCAGGCGCAAGGCGCAATATTCAAATCAGCAAAATCGTTTTTCAATACTTCCCAGGCAGCAATACTATGGGTAAGTATTGCCGGCTGGCAAAACGCGCTTTCAGTCAGTTTCTCCATTGGCCCTTCAAAACAGAGCGCCTTTAAATTAAATCCCATGACCTGGTTTGCTTTTTCAAAAACATTATCCGCGCTTTTGAAG
Source organism: Candidatus Omnitrophota bacterium (assembly GCA_030630245.1). Taxonomy (GTDB): domain Bacteria; phylum Omnitrophota; class Gorgyraeia; order B26-G9; family B26-G9; genus JAGLQQ01. The sequence continues at coordinate 3,772 of DAOVNL010000015.1, forward strand.
CGCTCACATAGCTCTTTAGCCATTCCGACATATTGCGCGCCCTGTCCGGGGAATATATAAGCTATTTTGCGTTTATTCAACTTATTTTTCTTATTTCCATATAAAGTATTGTCAAAAATATTTACCACAGAGGGCACAGAGTTCACAGAGAAAAACTAAAGCATAAACTGTTCTATTCCGTTTTTCAATAATTTCACATTAAGAAAAATTGAATTTTAAGGTTTATACATGATAGGTTTAGCTCTCCGGCAAGCATTGTTCATAAGATAAGTTAATTACAATAATCCCAGTCCCAATGTTTTATGAACCTCTGTCACGCAACTGATAACTTTTTCCCTTAATTCATTGATCTTTACTCTGTGCTTTCTGTGTCCTCTGTGGTGAATTCTTGGCGCACTTATGTTTTCAACCAATTTTTCATGAAACTTTTAACACTATCCTTTATAATATTATTCGTACTATTTCTTTTCTTCTGCCAAGGCCTCGATTATATGCTGATTAACATTGTGCAGCAGCGATTCATGCGCAACGCGTATAGCGTTTTTGATCGCGTTTGCCGAAGAACCTCCGTGAGCAATTATGCAAACCCCGTCGATCCCAAGCAAAGGCGCTCCGCCGTATTCAGAATAGTCAATTTCCTTTTTCAGTGCCCGGAATGCAGGCGCGCTCAAGAAAGAGCCTATTTTTGTAATGATATTTGAAGAAAGATTGCGCTTAAGCATCCCCTTGATCGCGTCTGCCAGCCCCTCGGAAACCTTCAAAACTACATTCCCCAGGAACCCGTCACATACGATCACATCGCAATCGCCCGCATAAATATCCCTGCCTTCTACATTACCGACAAAGTTTATATGTTTGCTTTGTTCAAGAAGCTTGAATGTTTCTTTTACAAATTCAGGCCCCTTGGTCTCCTCTTCACCTATATTAAGCAGTCCTACTCTTGGTTTTTTCTTGTTTAAGACATGTTCACTGTAAATACTGCCCATAATGCCGTATTGCAGCAGGTGTTCAGGTTTAGCATCAATATTAGCTCCCATATCAATCATCTGCACAACATCTTTCAATGTGGGCAGCAGGACACTTATACCCGGGCGGTCAACTCCCGGCAAAACTTTTAAGAATAGACTTCCCGCGCAGACAACCGCTCCTGTATTACCGGCTGAGACAATAGCATCAGCCTTCCGCTCCTTAACCATTTTTACGGCCACATTTATCGATGAATCTTTTTTGCGCCTTACGCTCACAGCGGGAGTATCATCCATCTCTATGACCTCAGCAGCATTCACTACCGATATATTATCAGGAAAATTTCGATGCAAAGATGATAACTTTTTCTCAATTACTTCCTGCCTGCCGACAAGGATTATCCGCGCGTCTATTTCCCTGGCAGCCAGTATCGCCCCTTTGATAATCACATCAGGAGCTTTATCTCCTCCCATCGCATCAACAGCTATTTTCATATGCATTCTCATAATTTAAGGAACCTGAGATCAGCTCTTTTTTACTTTTTCTTTACTTTTTCTTTCTTCTGGACATACTTGGTTGTTTTGTACATCCCGCAATGCGGGCACACATGGTGCGGTAACTTTGGCTGATGACAGCTTGGACAAACAGACATTGCCGGATCAGACAGTTTGGTATTAGCACGTTTTTTGTCTCGTCTTGTTTTCGAGTGCTTTCTTTTTGGATGAGCCATTGTTTTTCCTCCTTAATTATAAAACTAATCTATTTTAATACCTTTACTAAAATCATGTTCATTGAAACAACTGCATTGCCCTTTATTCAGATTTTTACCGCATTTAGCGCATAACCCCCTGCAATCAGCCTTGCACAGCAGCTTTATCGGATAATCAAGTATTATTTCATCCCTGGCAATTTCAGTTATATCAACAACCTTACCCTCACTGAGAGGTTTTATTATATCGATTTCCTTTTTAACGCTGTAATACCCCCGCTCTAAGCAGCGGCTGCATGAAAACTCACCGCGGGCTTCAACACCTAAGTGTATAAGCACATTACCATAGCCGCGATTAACAGCCGCTTTTATCTTAACCGGTTCATTGAACTCAAGGTCTTTCCGCTGCAGGTTAAGATCTTTCCCTGTGCTTGTTTCCTCAAGAAATAATCCATCCTTGGGTATTTCATTGACATTTACCTTCATTTTTTGTTCCGGATCAATTCAAATGTATCCATCGCGATCAACCGTTCTTCTTCGGTATGGATAGTAAGCATTTTGATCTTTTTGCCGATAACATTGCTCAGCTCTCGAAGAAGCCTTTTTTTGATCACAGACATATTCTCACCGATACCCGCGGTAAGAATAATCGCGTCCGCCCCGTTCATTGCCGCGATATAAGAACCGATATATTTCTTGACTTTATATATAAAAATATCAATTGCAAGCTTTGCCCTTTTATTGCCTTCTTTGGCAAAAGTCAGCAAGTCACGCATATCATTACTAATGCCGGACATCCCAAGCAATCCGCTTTTTCGGTTCATCAGCGTATTTACCTGCTCTATATTGAGTTTCTCCTTTTCCATAATATAGCCGACCAAAGCAGGATCAATATCCCCGCAGCGGGTACCCATGATCAAGCCCTCAAGCGGAGTAAAACCCATGCTTGTATCAACAGATCGTCCGTACTTCACGGCAGTAATACTGCAGCCGTTACCTAAATGACAGGTAATCAGCTTTAATTTCTCCAGCGGTTTTTTAAGTTCTTTTGCCGCCGCCTGAGCAACGTAGCGGTGCGAAGTACCATGAAAACCGTAACGGCGGATACAATACTTTTTGTATAATTTAAAGGGAAGCCCGTACAAGAAGGCCTTTTCCGGCATAGTCTGGTGAAAGGCAGTATCAAAGACAGCAACCTGCTTTATGTCAGAAAACAGTTTTTTTGCTGCCTTTATCCCATTATAGGCCGGAGGATTGTGCAAAGGAGCAAGTTTACTGTAAAACTTGATCCGCTCCATAACATACTTATCGATAAGCACCGAAGTCCTGAATTCTTCGCCTCCATGCACAACGCGATGGCCTATGGCATGGATCTGGCTTTTGTCCTTTATTGCTCCCCACTTCGGATTAGTAAGCAGCTGCGCGATTTTTTCAATAGCAGAAAAATAATCGTTTAAGACAATCTTTACTTTGTATGATTTATCCCCCTTATGGTGGACAATAAATGAATCACTGCTGCCGATTTTTTCCGCGATACCGCTTAGAAGGCTCATGTGCTTTTCCATGCAGAAAAGCTGGTATTTAATCGATGAACTGCCGCAATTTATAACTAAAATATTCATATTTTAATTTCCAAATATTTCCAAAATAAGTAATTACTTATTTTCGATGCCCCTGATCGCCGTTGTGCAGACAGCGTTGACCACTTCATCTATAGTACAACCGCGTGAGAGATCACTGCATGGTTTCTTAACCCCGTTCATCATCGGGCCGACCACCTCTGCCTTTGCCAGGCGCTGTACCATTTTATATGAAATATTACCCGCGTTCAGATCCGGAAAAACAAGCACATTGGCCTTGCCCGCGACATTACTCCCCGGCGCCTTTATCTTGGCGATAGCGGGCACGATAGCCGCGTCAAGCTGCAGCTCTCCGTCGGCAACCAGTTCCGGGTACCTCTTTTCAATGAGTTCCTTTGCCTTAACTACTTTATCTACCATCTCGTGTTCAGCGCTTCCTTTTGTTGAAAAACTCAAAAGCGCGACACGGGGCTCTTCTTCAACAAGCAATTCAAAAAGTTCCGAGGCCGAAGCGGCGATATTCGCCATTTGTGCCGGAGAAGGATCCGGCACAATACCGCAGTCCGCAAAAACAAAAGTCCCGCCCGCGCCATATGTACAATCGGGAACGGTTATTAAAAAACAGCTGGAAATTGTTCTGATTCTTTCACCAAAGCCAATGCAGTATATAGCGGCCTTGGCCACATCAGCGGTAGTGGTAATGGCCCCGGCGACAATACCGTCCGCTAACCCATCGCGTACCATCATCGCGGCAAAGTTAACAAACCGGCTCATCTGCTGCCTGGCATCGTCAATGCTGATCCCCTTATGCTTTCTTAACTCAAAAAACTTATTTGAGAATTCCTCAAGCCGCGGGCTTTTCAGGGGATTTATGACTAAAAGCCGTGAAAGGTCAAGGCCGAACGCATCAGCCCTGCTTTTTAAATTTTCTTCCGAAGATAAGAGGATAAGATTTGCTAATTCCTCTTCCACAACAATCTTAGCCGCCTGTAAGATTCTATCATCTTCTGCCTCCGGCAGAACAATTGTTTTTTTCGCCTCTTTAGCCCTTTCCCTGATTTTTTTCAAGATTTCCATGAAACCCCCAAAATTATAATACTGATTTATTATTTCTTGCCCTTTTTAATTGCTTTTTTAATTTTTCTTTTAATTTCTTCTCGACAAACGAAGGCAGGAACTCCGAAAGCTCTGCCCCCAGGGCCGCTACTTCCTTGATAAGTTTACTTGATAAAAATGAATATGATTCGTTAGGCATCATGAAAATTACTTCGATATTGCTGTTTAATTTTCTATTGGTCAGGGCCATCTGAAATTCATACTCAAAATCAGAGATCATCCGCAATCCTCTGACAACCACATTGATTTTTTTGCTCTGAACATAGTCAACCATCAATTCGCTAAAACTCTCTACCTTTACATTCTTCATTCCGCGGACAGCTTGCTTGAGCAAGTCCACCCGCTCAGAAGTACTCAGCAAGGGATTTTTAACCGCATTATCCGCAACGGCAACGATAACTTCGTCAAATATCTTTACTGCCCGTTTAATTAAATCAATATGGCCGTAGGTGACCGGGTCAAAAGTTCCTGGATAAACCGCTCTTTTTTTCAAAAAATTAACTCCTTATCCGTTTCTCAAACATTTATCATAAAAAAACCGCAACATATTGGCAGCAAAAACGTTCGGTAAATTTTCCAAAAGTGAAAATTAGACGGGAACATAAAAGGAGACAAAAGTATCCCCATATTTTTTAAGCTGCCAAAGCTTCAATTTATCCGTACGCTCCGGCAACTCATCCTTTTTATAATGCTCAATAACTGTTATTGCAGACGGATGTAATATATCACAGTTGCCAATATTGAGCAAGCATTTTTTTGCCATTTGAGCCGAATAAGGAGGATCGGCAAAAACAATATCAAAACGCAACTTCTTCTTTTTCAAAATATTAAGAGCGGCAAAAACATCCCTGCCGATAACCCTGCATTCTGAGCTGAATCCCAAACACAGAATATTCTCCCTGATGACTTTAAGAGAAAGTTTACTTTTTTCAACAAAGGTAACGCTTCCGGCCTCATTGCTCAAGGCCTCAAACCCAAGAGCGCCGCTGCCGCTGAACAGATCAAGTACATCTTTTTCTCTGGTAAAATCACCCAAAACAGAAAAAATTGCTTCTCTGACCATTGCTCTTGTCGGCCGGACATATTTCGACTTTGGAATTTTAAGTGTTTTGCCTTTAAAATCACCTGTAATAATACGCATAACAAGCTCCCAAATTTTCCGCGCCCGTGCACACAAACAATAAAAGCCTCAAACATCCTGCTTAGAGTTTTTATTTATAAGGCCGCCATCTTACCTTTACCTGCCCTGAGCTTTGTCCAGATCAGCCTGAATTTCAAAATCAATAAGCTCTTCATTCTTCATCTTTCTGCGGCTGGAAAAATTAAGATGGCTGTTTTTAAAATAAGGGGAATTTTCTATTGAGCCCACAAAGTCCAAAACCTCTCCCAGACTCTTAGCCTGGCCCCTGACAACGAGAACTCCCTTTTCATTGATAGAGAGCATATTCAGGGTGCTTGTCGCGGAAGTAACGTTGATCAAATCGGTAATCGCATCAAGAATAAGAAGTTGAGATGTCAGCTGAGTGTGTACCATCTGTAATTTCTGCGCTTTATTCTGGAGTGCCTGCGCCTGCGGCTTTAACTGGGACAATTTCTGCTCAAGTTCTTTAAGATACGATTCTTTATGCTTTAGCATCATCCAAAACATTGCCGCTACAAGCAGGATGTTGGCAATAACAAGTACGATAGAAATAAAAAACTTCTTTTTTAGTTTTTCGCGCATTCTCTTCTGCAGGAATTCATCGCTTAAAAGGTTTATTTCCTGCCCTTGCGCAAATATCATACCGCTTGCAATATCCATCTTTTTCTCCATGGAAAACGGGATATCGAAACTTGATCTAAGCACATCCGCTATTTGCTCAAGATCAGGATGGGAGCCTCCGATTATTATTTTGCTTAGCTGCCTCTGCCTGCTATTATTGAAAAACAATTCAATGCTGTGTCTTATCTCGCTGATCAAAACCTGAGAAAAGTTTTTTCCTTCGCTGAGGAGAAACCCGCGGCTGAAAGCAAGCACTCCGTTTTTGGCAATAATTATTTCTACCGCTTCATCTTCAAAATAAACGATCATAAAACTGCTTTTCAAAATAGGATTTTTGTTCCTCAGCATTAAATAACGCACGGAATTCAGTATCGCCAAAGAACTCTAGTTCAAAGCATCGATTTCAAGTCCAAGAT
>DAOVNL010000160.1 GCA_030630245.1 Candidatus Omnitrophota bacterium
AAAAAATTAGTTGAACTTTTGAAAGGGTTTAAAGCATGAAAAGAAAAAAAATACTGGTTGCCCCTTCAATCCTGTCGGCTGATTTCAGCCGCCTGGAAAAGGAAGTTAAATCTGCGGAGAAAGCAGGCGCTGACCTGATTCATGTTGACGTGATGGACGGCCATTTTGTGCCTAACATAACCATCGGGCCTGCTGTCGTAAAAAGTCTAAGAAAAAGGACAGCATTGCCGCTGGATGTACATTTAATGATAAGCGATCCATGGTTTTTCCTGGATGATTTCATAAGCGCGGGCAGTTCGCTGATTACGGTGCACGCCGAGGTGTGTACACTATCATTAATAAAAAAAATAAAGGCTAAATTAACCGCAAACAAGGTTCGCTTAGGTATAAGCTTGAATCCGGGGACACCTCTTAAAAAATTATATAAGATGCTTGATTTAACCGATCTTGTGCTGCTGATGAGCGTTAATCCCGGATTTGGCGGACAAATCTTTATGCCTGCTGTTATCCCTAAGATTAAGGCGCTGCGAAAGATATTTTCAAGGGATATTGAAATCGACGGCGGCATTACCGATAAAACCGCTCCTCTGGTTATTGAAAACGGGGCGAATATGCTGGTCGCCGGATCGTATCTATTCCGGGCAAAAAATAGAGAACAAGCGATAAGAAAATTAAAAAATGGATGAAATAAAATTTGGTACAGACGGATTCCGGGCGGTTATTGCCGATAAGTTTACTTTTGAGAATATATCAAGAATAGCGCGGGCACTTGCAGATTATCTTAAAAGAAGAAAAAATGGTCAAATCCATAAAGGTGTTATTGTTGGATATGACTGCCGTTTTCTATCAGATAGATTTGCACAGCGTTTCGCAAATATTCTATCGCATTGCGGTATTCCTGTGCGGCTGAGTGAATGTGCTGTACCCACGCCGGCAATAAGCGCTTATATCAGGGAAAACTCTCTGTTGTGCGGAGTTATCATTACTGCCAGCCATAATCCGCCTCATTTTAATGGGGTCAAAATAAAAAATGAATTCGGGGCATCGGTTGGAAAAAATGTAACAAGGGAAATAGAATCGCTTATAAAAAACAGCTGTCCGGCCGGTAAAAAGAAAAAAGCGGCTAAGATAGAATATGTGGAGGTAATCCGCCCCTATATATCTTTTTTAAAAAAATATTTAAATTTTAATCTGCTTAAAAAAGCCCGCTTTCATGTTGTTGTTGACGCGATGCACGGCTCAGGAGCAGGCATTGTTGAAAAAATTTTAAGTAACACCGGCTGCCGTGTTAAAGGGATCCGTACCCGCAGAGATATCCTGTTCGGAGGAGTGAATCCCGAGCCGATCGCGGATAACCTGAAACCCTTAAAAGAAACGGTGCTCAGGGAAAAAGCAGATCTGGGCATTGCTTTAGACGGCGACGGTGACCGCATCGGAGCAATGTGCCCGGACGGAACGTTCATAAGTTCTCATCAGGCTATATGCCTTTTGCTTTTGCATTTGATTGAAAACAGAAGATTCACGGGTAAAATAGTCAAAAGCCTTAATACCACTACACTGGTTGATAAAATCGCGCAATACTATGATCTGCCCTTGGAAATTGTTCCTGTCGGATTTAAAAATATCGCTTCAAAAATGCTCAGAGAGGATATTTTGCTCGGCGGAGAGGAATCAGGAGGAATAGGATTTAAGGGTTATATGCCTGAGCGTGACGGGGCATTGTCCGGATTACTGCTTCTTGAGATGATGGCATATAAAAGAAAATCTATTCTCCAGATCATAAGCCTCATGGAAAAACGGTTTGGGAAATTTGTTTATATGCGCAGAGATTTAAAGGCGCGGCTGGAAAAAGCTCTGCCGCCTTTGAAGCGTATCCTGGGCAAAAAGGTATCGCAAACGCAGACCTATGACGGAACCAAATATATACTCCAAGACGAAAGCTGGCTCATTGTAAGAGCCTCAGGCACAGAGCCTATCGTCAGAGTTTATGCTGAAGCCGCTACTAAAAAGGATGTACGCAAACTTATTGAATTCGGATCTGATTTAATATGAAAAAAGAACTTATTAGAAATTTCTCCATAATTGCTCATATCGATCATGGGAAATCCACGCTTGCCGACAGGCTGCTTGAAATAACCCATTCGGTCAAGAAACGTGAATTACAAGAGCAGATGCTTGATAATATGGAGCTGGAAAGAGAGCGGGGCATTACGATCAAGGCGTCTGCTGTCAGGATATTTTATAAGGCTCGCGACGGTAAGAAATACCAGCTTAACCTTATTGACACTCCCGGCCATGTCGATTTTAGTTACGAGGTGGAAAAATCGCTCTCAGCATGCGAGGGCGCGCTTTTACTGGTTGATGCCGTTCAGGGAATTGAGGCGCAGACAGTGGCTAATTTTTATCTGGCAGTTGAGCAAAAACTCAAAATTATTCCTGTTATAAATAAAATCGATCTTCCGCACGCTCATCCGGAGGTTATCACGCGTCAAATTCAGGATGTGCTTTGTCTCGATGAGCAGCCTCTGCTGGCAAGCGCTAAAGCGGGCAAGGGAATAACTGAGATCCTGGAAACAGTTATTGAGAAGATCCCTCCGCCTGAGGGCAGCAGTAAGAATCTTTTACAGGCGCTGATATTTGATTCTGTGTTTGATTCTTACAAGGGTGTGATTGTATATGTGCGGGTTATCAACGGGAAAATTGAGCCTAACATGAACGTAATGCTAATGAACTCAGGCAAAAAGTATGAAGTTTTGGAAATAGGGGTTTTTACTCCTTCGCCGCAAAAAGTAGACAGTCTTTCCTGCGGAGAAGTAGGATATATATGCTGCAATATTAAGGAGCCGGCAGACGTATTGATCGGGGATACGGTTACGGACTTTAAAAAGCCGGCAGGGATTCCGCTGCACGGCTTTAAGAAGAACCTGCCGCTTGTATATTCAGGGCTTTATCCTGTAAACAGTAAAGATTTTGACCGTTTGCGTGATAGCCTGCATAAGCTAAAATTAACGGATTTCGGCTTTGTTTTTGAAACTGAAAGCAGCCCTTCGCTTGGATTCGGGTTTCGCTGCGGTTTTCTCGGCCTTTTGCACATGGAAATCGTTCAGGAACGTTTGGAGAGGGAGTTTGAGCTGAATCTTATCGCCACAACTCCAAGTGTAATATACCGTATAAAACTTACCGAAGGCAGTATGATCGAAGTGGATAACCCGGTTAAATTTCCTGAACCGCAGCAGATTGACTTTATTGAGGAGCCGTATATCAGAGCTTTTATGATCGTTCCGCATGATTGTCTTGGACTGGTTATGACTCTTTCGCAGTCTAAAAGGGGGATTCATAAAAG
>DAOVNL010000205.1 GCA_030630245.1 Candidatus Omnitrophota bacterium
CCCACAATAAATAAAATGCTTATAGAAATAATATTGCCAACATCGGCCAGGAAGATATACCCGCTAATAAAAAGAATTATACCTGAAAGGATTATTTTCTTTCTGCCCAGGCCGTCTGAAAGCCGGCCTGTGCTTAAACAGGCCAGGGTGTATCCCAGGGCGCCCAGACTGCCGATAAAACCAACCATAAATACTGAGGCCTGGAATTTTTTTATTAAGAGCAGGGGCAGGGCAAATAAGGCTGTGCCTATACAAACAGACATAATAAAAACTGTTAGGTATAGCTTTTTTCTGTTCTGAGTTAACTCTAACCGGGTATTATTAGACATTTTACTATTTTTACCTTGTTCTTTTGTTTTTATCTTGCCTGATTATAACATATTTTTTAAGCACATGGCAATAAAATTCCAAAAAATTTATTTGTTCTGTTTGACAAGAATCTGTTTCAATGATATAATCTTATTAGTTTACAAAGAAAAGAGGGTTTTATGTCAAAAAATAAAATATTAAATCTTATTGTTCTCGTTTTTCTCTGCTCTTCTACTGCCGGCTGCGCCAGTCTGCAAAAAAAGTTTGTCCGCAAGAAAAACCTGGAAAAGAAACAGAAAAAACACCCTGTTCTAGTCGCTTATGATGCAAAACAGGAAACACCTCAGGCAGAAGGCTTGTATAAAAAGCGTTATTTTTTCTGGAAAACCTGGCATCTGGAACTAGTCAACCGCCTGGATATGAACTATAAGAAACGAACTCTTTGTTTTGACCGCGCCCTGCAAAAACTGATTGAAATGCAGGAATTTCTAAATGAACAGAAAAAAGAAGACTTGGAAATTCTTATCTCCCGCTTAAAAGCGCTGGAGCCGGCTGTTAAAAAGAATAAAAATCTCCTTCAGACTGATTTGAATAAATTAAAACGGTCTCTTGAAAAAATACGGAGGCAGATAGAGGCTAATTTTGGCTACCTGGATGTAAAAGATTCTCTGGTAATTCCTCAGGGGAAGGTTTTTTAAACAACATCAAAAAGCCGGATAAAAGATACAGCCCGAAAATAGCAAATAACAAAACGTAGAGTTTAAAAACAACACCTGCCAGAAGCGCGAAAAACAACACGATCTTAGATGCTGTCTTCTTTATCTCTATCTTCGCGTAAGGAAGGTTTGAGACAGACAAAGCGGCTAATCCCAGAAAAAGCAGAGCTGAAACAGGTCTCATAAAAAAGTCCGGTGCCCAGATAAAAGTAAAAGCGATAAACCCTCCTGAGAAAGTAGACGGCAGCCCCTGAAAAGCAGAACCATGTTTTTCTGTATTGTAATCAGCTAACCTGTAAACAATCGCGCAAAGATAGAGAAAAAGCAGGGCCTTATAAATAAAACCTATACTGCTGTGGTTGGAAGCAAAAACCATTACCGCCGGGGCAAGACCAAAAGTTATCAGGTCCGCGAAACTGTCCAGCTGACCTCCTATATCGGATTGCTGGTGAAACAGCCTGGACGTATATCCGTCTAAAAAATCGAAAATTGTTCCCAGCAAAATAAACATCCCCGCGGAAAGACACTTGCCTGTAACAGCGTAAAAAATAGCAATAAAACCGCATAGAAGATTAAATAATGTAAACAGGTTTGGAACTGTTATTAAGTCCTTTTTCATGTTCCTTGCTCCTCTTTTAGGGGGTCTATTTATTTTGCAGTCTCGGAAAATGTACGAGTTTCCTCGACTACTGAAAATTGTATGATTAAAATTATCTCCGGAAACAATTTTCTTGAATTGTTTCCTGCCCGTCCATAAAAGGCCTTAAGGCCTCTGGGATACCTATACTGTTGTCTGCCCTTTGATGGGTTTCCAGTAAACATATTACTATCCTGGGCAAAGCCACTCCTGAACCGTTCAGTGTATGGACAAAACTGGTCTTGCCTCCCTGAGAAGGCTTATATTTTATATTGGCCCGGCGGGCCTGAAAATCTTCAAAATTACTGCAGCTGGAAACCTCCAGCCAGGCCTTGGTACCCGGCGCCCAGGCCTCCAGGTCATAACACTTGCTGGCGGCAAAACTCAGGTCTCCCGTAGCCAGAGCGCTGACCCGGTAATATAATCCCAGGGCCTGCAAAACCTCTTCAGCGTTTTCTACTAAAGATTCCAGTTCTTTATAAGAATCTTTTGGTTTTACGAATTTAACCATTTCTACCTTATCAAATTGATGGATCCGGATAAGGCCTTTAGTATCTTTGCCGTAAGACCCGGCCTCTCTGCGGAAACAAGGCGTATAAGCAGTGTAATAGACGGGCAGGTCTTGTTCTTTTAAAATTTCTTCGCGGTGAATATTGGTTACAGGCACTTCCGCTGTTGGAATAAGGAAGAAGTCTTCCCCGCTTAATTTATACATATCTTCTTCCAGCTTGGGTAGTTGTCCTGTGCCGATCATGCTCTTGCGGTTAACTAAAAACGGCGGTGAAATTTCCGTGTATCCGTGTTTTTTAGTATGCATATCCAGCATGAAATTAATCAAGGCTCTTTCCAGCCGGGCTCCGGCGCCTTTATAGAGACTAAAACCAGATCCGGTAATTTTAGCCGCCCTCGGGAAATCTAAGATATCCAGTTTTTGGCCTAACTCCACATGGTTTTGTGCCTTAAAATCAAATTCCGGTTCTTTACCCCAGGTCCGGACTATCTTGTTAAAAGTCTCATCCGGCCCCACTGGCACGGATTCATGCGGTATATTGGGAATA
>DAOVNL010000038.1 GCA_030630245.1 Candidatus Omnitrophota bacterium
CAGGTGCGCGAATACCGGGATCTCCTGCTTCATAGATCCGCTTGGAAGAATACGCAAAAAAGTAGAGCAGGGCGGCAGAGATATTTTTGTCGAAGGGATTGCTGCAATGAATTTAAGCAATTAAGATTATATTGTGAAATATTCGGGTTTTAGTACGGCCAGTTTGAGTCGTCAATATTCCAATCCTGGTCAATTTCCAGCGTCAGGGTATCCAGGCCGCCCCAAACATCGAGGTGTGCGGCTTCAACAGTAAAGGTATCGGTATCACCGTCTATTGTGTACACCCAATCTCCGTCATCTTGAAGCACGTCCACATAGGATGGAACCAGTTCGCTGAATATATTGCAATATGTATTAGGATCTTGATCAAACCAATATGCCTTTTGAGCCTGGGCATACGCATACAAGGTCGCTATGGCTTTCTGTTCCTCGGCCTTCCATCGAGCGTTCATATAAGATGGCACAGCCATGGCTACCAGCACGCTGATTATTATGCAGGTTATCATTAATTCTATTAATGAAAATGCCCTTTTCCGGTCTAATGTTTTTCTAATCCGCAACAACACGTTCGGCCTCCAAAAGTTTGATATCATTTTACTTAAGAATTTAAAGCCTTTTTAAATCCATTTACCCAGTATAATTATATCACAGACCCTGCGTTTTTGCCACGAAGTCCGGCGTGCGGCTGTCGGGTTATGCCCAGGCTCTTTTTTTTACCTTTTCAAGAACCGCGGTTTTGGTTTTATAGGCATCAAGAATTATTTCATCCGGCTCAAACCAGAGCTTGATCTCCCGCTCTGCCTCGGACTCATTGGAGGAAGCATGAATAACATTTTCATAAACTCCTTTTGAGGTTATCCTGCCGTATGCCCCCCTGATTGATGTGGGCTCAGCCTCTTCCGGATTGGTCGCCCCGGCAAGCGAGCGCACTTTGTTTATGGCATCATCTCCCCAGTAAACCATAGCCATGACCTTTCTTCTGTCATGCAGATGCCCCTGCAGATAAGTGAGCAGCTCATCAAAAAAAGGCTTGTCTGCTAAGTATTTATAATGCGTCTTAGCAAGCTCGGGGCTTACGCGCACGATCTTTGCGGCAACGATTTCCAGCTTGGTTTCCGACATGCGGGTAAGAATGTTTCCGGTCAAAGACTTGACCAGTCCGTCCGGCTTGATTAAAATTAATGTCTGCTGCTTCATGAAAATTTCTCCGGTGATTTTGGGTTCTGTTAAAAATACTTTCCTCCCCCCTAACAAAAACTCTCCCCCTTTGAAAAAGGGGGCTGGGGGGATTTATTTTTGTGTTGCTCTCTATTTGCGCAATACATCAAGTATCCGCTCCAGATCATTGAGCGAATAATATTCTATCTGTATCTTTCCCTTCTTTTTCCCGTGGAATACAGATACTTTTGTGCCCAGCACGTGCCGAAGTTCTTCCTCTAGTTTTAAAACATGCTGGTCCTTCAGCCTGTCCGCATGCTTTTCCTTTCCTTTTTCAGGCGTTGCGGCCAGAGATTCTGCCTCGCGCACAGAAAGCCCTTTTTGAATGATCTTCCGGCAAAGGGCAATTTGAGCAGAAGCGCCTTGTACGCTCAGGATCGCTTTTGCGTGTCCAAAGGTAAGCTGCTCTTTGAACAATCCGTCTTTTACCTCTTTGGGCAGCCCGAGCAGCCTGAGCATATTTGCTATTGTTGCCCTGCTTTTCCCGACGGATTGGGCAACCTGGTCCTGCGTGAAGCCAAAATCCCGCCTAAGATTTTCATAGGCCTGAGCTTCCTCCACAGGATTCAGATCGTCACGCTGAACGTTTTCAATGATCGAAAGCTCCAGCATTTCCTGATCGTTAACCTCTTTAACAAGAACAGGAATTTTTCTGTGCTTTAATATATTTACCGCGCGCAGCCTTCGTTCTCCAGCAATAAGTTCATAACTGCCGTCATCGCTTTTGCGAACAGCCACTGGCTGAACTATGCCTTTTTCCTCTATAGAGGCAGCCAGTTCCCGCAGCTTATCTTCCTTAAAGTTAAGACGCGGCTGGTATCGATTCGGCTTTATCCTTTGCGGATCAACAAACTGTACGCCGCAATCGCTTTCCTTTGGTTCAGGCACGATCAAAGCTCCCAAACCTTTTCCTAATACTTTTCTTTCCATTTTCCTGACCTCCTTTGTCACAACTCCAACAGACTTCTGCAAAATAGATCATTTAAATTCTTTTGTCCTTCTAAGGGAGCTAAGCGGCCGAAAAATCTCGACGTAATATGAAATATGAGATTCTTCGCCTGCGGCTCAGAATGACAAAAAACGTTATTTTGCAGAACTATTATAACTCTGACCTAAAAGTTTTAATTATTGCTGCTGATTTGCCTTTTCCGCGTCATCGCTTGCGGCGGCAAGGCTGTCATCAGCATCAAATTTGATCGCACTATGCTCAAGCGGCTTTTGCCGGTTTAAAAGTTCCTGGGCAAGTTTCTCGTATTTTAAAGCGCCTATGGAAAACTTATCGTAAAGCATTATCGGTTTTCCAAATCCCGGCGCCTCGCTTAAGCGGATACTCCGCGGAACTATCGTCTCAAAAACCCTATCCTGAAAATATTCCCTAACCTCCTTTATAACTTCACTGGTTAACCTTGTTCTAAAGTCAGCCATTGTAAGGATCACTCCTTCGACAGACAGTTTCCGGTTCAGGGACTTATTTACCAGGTTGATCGTAGACATCAGCTGGCTTAATCCCTCAAGGGCATAATACTCGCACTGCAGGGGTATTATTACGCTGTCTGCGGCAACAAGCGCGTTTAAAGTCAAAAGCCCGAGCGAAGGAGGACAATCGATAAATATAAAATCATACTGCTCCCGGATTGCCCCCAGCGCCCGGCGCAATCTAAATTCGCGCTGTGTTTGGCCCACAAGCTCGATTTCGGCTCCGGTAAGCGCGACATTCGAAGGAATAACAAACAAATTATCCATAGGCCCGGCAATTATAGTTTCCTCTACCGAATTTGGGCCCATAAGTAATTCATACACACCTGGACGCTGTGCCTTTTTGTCCAGCCCCACACCGCTGGTAGCATTAGCCTGCGGATCAGCATCTATCAATAATACCTTTTTGGAAGAATCAGCAACATAAGCGCTAAGATTAATCGCGCTTGTTGTTTTGCCCACTCCCCCCTTTTGGTTACAAAAAGCAATAATTTTTCCCATAAAAAAATGTTTTCCTGATTTTAAGCAAACACACTACTTCTTGAGTTGCTTTTCCTGTTTACTCTTTAATGTCGTAAAGCGGCCAGTTTCTGTAACTAATTTATTTGCAAGCACTTCCGCCTGAGAAATACACTTATTAAAGTCCTCTGTTTCTGCCTTGCCCTGTTTTTTATTTGCCGCCGCCTGTGACGTAAGCCCGGATAATTGTCCGGCTGCATCACGGCACCTATCCATTGTTGCGCGCAATGTAAGGATCGCCCCGTTAAGCGCGGCCGCTAAACCACCAAGTTCGTCACCAGCGCGCAATTTACTCACGTCTACGCTTAAATCTCCCCTTTGAATTGAATTTGCGGCCTTTTCCATGCGGTATAGCGGCCCGGCAATTTTATGCGAGGCAAATATACTTAGAATAAACAATAGAAAAGAACCTACAAGCAGGCGCATTACAAGTACACCCGAGACTCTCTCAAAGATCTCTGAAAACTCAATCACGACTAAAGAGTTTATCATCGCGGCATTGCGTATTTCATCGTTGCTGTTATAAGTTGAGCGGATCTTTTCATAAAACTGTTTGCTTTGAATCTGCGCAGTGAGTTCATCCCACGTTGTTATATAAGTAGTCCAAACCGCAATTACACCGATAACAAATGTTGTTATAAAAATCAAAAAGCTGAATCTTATCTGAAACCCCCTGCGAATTAAATAATTCCTGCGCGGATACTTCCCCCGATCGTTAGGCATCAAACACCTCCATATTGTCTTGTCCTGCAATAGTTGACACTTTTTTCGGTTACCAGCTATTCTCCATACTCTATTTTTTAACGATTGCATATTATCCCGGGCACAAGGCACGCCCTTACAGGATTAATATATGTTTATCGCTACTCACTGCTTTTTACTTTTTGCTTTTTACTTAACAAAATGTTCCACGTGGAACATTTTAGATTATGGCCGGTTACTCTTTTCTATGCGCAGCAGGACCAGTGCAATGTCGCTTGAGGTGATTCCGGAAATTCTCATGGCCTGGCCTATTGAGCGGGGCTTAATTCTACACAGCTTTTCGCGAGCCTCTTTTTTAAGCCCTTCAATTTTCTGGTAAGAAAGCCGCACGGGTATTTCCCTGTTTTCAAGTTTCTTTAGGCGCTGAATTAATGCCTTTTCGCGCTGTATATACCCCTCATATTTTATCTCTATCTCGACCTGCTCTGCAATGTCTTCGGCAAGGTTTTTCACTCGGGGATCCAATGCCCGTATCTGCTTAAAGCTCATGCCCGGCTGTTTCAAAATCTTTGCCAGGCTTTTGTTTGTATGTCTTATTTTGTGAAGCTGTTCGATCTCAAGCTGTATTGTTTTTTGCTTGTTTCTTATTTTATCAATTCTTTCTTTAGAAATCAAGCCAAATTTATAAGCAAACTCCCCCAGGCGCAAATCAGCATTGTCCTGCCTTAAAATAAGCCTGTGCTCAACCCGCGAAGTAAACAGCCTGTACGGTTCTTTTGTCCCCTTAGTAACCAGGTCATCTATTAAAACGCCGATATATGCCTGGGTTCTGCTCAAAATAAACGGCGGTTTCTTCCTGATTTTCAACACAGCATTAATACCGGCCACAATGCCCTGGCAGGCTGCTTCTTCATACCCAGTGGTTCCGTTCACCTGTCCCGCGCAATATAGGTTTTTGACATTTTTAAGTTCCAGGGTCGGCTCCAGTTGTGTGGGATCTATATAGTCATACTCAATTCCATATCCAAAACGCATGATTTGGGCTTTATCTATACCTTTGATTGTGTTAAGTATTTTTATTTGCACATCCTGTGGAAGACTTGTGGATAACCCGTTTATATAAACTTCCTTACTGCCCCTTCCCTCAGGCTCTAAAAAGATCTGATGCCGGCCTTTATCCGGGAATTTTACCACCTTATCCTCTATGGAAGGACAATACCTGACCCCCACTCCTTTTATCTTGCCGCTATAAAGCGGAGAATAGCGCAGGTTGTCCTTGATTACTTTATGGGTTTTCTTGTTGGTATACCCCAAAAAACAGTTTATTTGCTTAATTTTTCCCAACGGCCTGTCATAGGAAAAAGCGCTTGGCTTCTTATCCCCTTTTTGCGGCTGAAAACAGGAAAAGTCTATAGAATCAGCATGAATACGCGCCGGAGTACCGGTTTTTAGCCTGCCCATTTTAATGCCGAGTTTATTCAGATGTTTCGGCAGTTCTAATGAAGCAGCCTCGCCAAGACGCCCGCCGCCTACTGCAGTCAAGCCGATGTGGATAAGTCCATTCAGAAAGGTTCCGGCGCTAACAATAACGCATTTGCCCATAATCTTAAGCCCTGATGTGGTTATAATGCCCTTTACAGCTTTTTTTTCAATAATCAGGCCAGTAGCTGTCAACTGCATAAGATCCAGGTTTTCCTGGGTTTCTATGGTTTTTTTAACCGTTCGGCTGTATGCCCATTTATCTGCCTGGGCCCTTGGCGCCCAAACAGCAGGCCCCTTTTTTGTATTAAGCATCCGGAACTGAATTCCCGCCTCATCTATGGCTCTGGCCATTTCTCCGCCAAGAGCACCAATCTCCCGGGCAAGATGCCCCTTCCCCGGCCCGCCAAAAGCTGGATTACAGGACATCTGGGCAATAGTGTCTATGTTGATTGTAGTGAGCAAGGTTTTCGCGCCCATCCTGCTTGCTGCCAGGGCGGCTTCGCATCCGGCATGGCCTGCCCCGACTACAATTACATCATATTTTTTGGGAAAATTGGTTTTAATCATTTTGTGATTTGGAAGGATTGGCCGTCAAAAATCCTGCAAAAGCTAAAATGTTCCACGTGGAACATTTCACTTTCCGTTGCCTTTAGAAAGGATCGTAACGCGTATTCTTGCCTTTTTTGCGCCCTGCATGCCGAATAAACCCCTTTTGCCTTCAGTTAAAATCTGGATCTTGATGTTCTCCCTGGGAATATTCAACTCCGCGAGAGCGGCCTCTACAGCCTCTTCAACAGTGTTAGCCTCAAAGTCTGCATTTAAAACAGGTTCTTTTCCGTCATTCTTATCTGCCATTACTGCCCTCTCATGCTATCATCTAAAAATATTTATACTCCAACCGCGGTTTTCTTTGTCAGGTTTTTTTGAATAAAAAATGAAAAAATCGAATTTGTAAGAAAATACAGCACCAGGCCTGACGGGAAATTATAAAAAATTACACCTAAAAACACCGGCATCATTAAAGCCATCATTTTTTGCTGCTCATTTGCGTGTCCTGTATTCGTTGCTTTTTGCTGTAAAAATGAAAATGCCATCATTGCCAGCGGCAAGATGTTTAGACTGCTTCCAAGCAGCGGAAGTTTTGCCGGAAAGCTCATAAAAGCATCCGGCGCGGCAAGATTCTTTATCCAAAGAAATTTGGCTCCTCTTAATTCAATCGCCCGCATTAAAACTCCGTATAAGGAGAAAAATATGGGCATTTGAAGCAGCATGGGCAGGCAGCCTCCTGCCGGATTTACCTTATGTTTTTTATAAAGCCCCATCATTTCTTTATTGAGTTTTTGAGGGTTGTCTTTATGCTCATTGCGCAGTTTTTCTATAAGAGGCTGCAGGGCCTGCATATCCTTCATCGACTTTAAGCTCTTAAATGTCAATGGGTAAAGAAAAATGTTTATCGTTAAAGCCAATCCTATGACCGCTAATCCGTAATTCCTGAGAAGCTTATGTAAAACCCGCAACAATAGCAGCATTAGATCAGATAAGCCGGCAAACAGCCCCCTGCCCCTGATCTGTTCAACCCCCAGGTCAAGTTTGCTCATCTGCTCCTGGTCGTTTGGCCCGGCATAAAGTATATAATTAAGGCGCACTGTTTCTCCTGCCGGCACAATAAGGTTTCTTACTCCGACCCCGACAGAAGTAGGAGCAAATATTTCATTGATCCCGGGATTGTAACTGTAACCATAATCAGATGTTACGAGCGGAACCATTATTAATGAAAAATAGCGCAGCATTGCTCCGGTAAGCTCAATGTCCCCTTCTACTATTTTATAGGTAGTCTTGCCCAGGTTTTTC
>DAOVNL010000217.1 GCA_030630245.1 Candidatus Omnitrophota bacterium
CGGAGATGTTTGTGATTGAAGGTAAAGAAAACATTATAAAATGGGCATTAGACGCGCCTTTGAGTTATGTTAAAGGTATTATTGCAGAAAATAAAAACAATGGTGTATGGATCGGCTTAAAAGAGGATCAAGGGCTTGATACTTCTTTTGATAGAACAATTATTGATAATCGCGTAAATAATCGCAAGAAGATCATGAGCCTGCAGGAAGATGCTGTTGAAGCCGGAGATGATCTGTCAGTAATCAGCGCTGCTGAGCTTGAGCCGGTGCTGGTTGGACGCGGCATATAATAAAGCATAGAATACGGATATTAGCCCGCAGTTATTTTTAGTTAGATAACTGCGGGCTTTTTTTGACAGAGGAAGTATTTTACTGAGTTTGAATTAATTAGCAAAAAAGTGTTGAACTTATCCTGCCAAGCATTTATTAAGCAGGGAATTTAACTTTAGTAATTTCTACCTTATTTTTTCTTGAGATTAAACTTATAACTTCAAATGATATAAAATGTTATACCTTTTTCCGGACATTTTGAGAACTTAGAAAATCATTGATTTTTGCCTTGATAATGGTTATACTAAAAATACTATTTTTAAGGGTTGATCATGGTAGATTTTTCGCGTAAACTCTTTAAGACTTGTAAGCAGTTGTTAATAAGGAAATATAGTATAGAAAATGTTTATTCTTGTATATATTATCGAGGGTTTTGCAACTGTTCTGGGGCTGGTGTTGACAATAATGTACTGGTTCATTTTGATCCGGGCGCTTATCAGCTGGGTCAGTCCGGATCCGCATAACCCAATCGTCCAGTTCCTTTGTCGGGCTACGGATCCAGTGCTTGAACCGCTGCGTTATTTATTGATGCCTTTGACCATGCGGATTAGAATAGACCTGTCTCCCTTGCTGGCTTTTTTTATTATTGTATTTCTGCAGAGGTCTTTGGTGGGAGTTTTGTTCCATATCGCTTATTTGCTTAAATAATAAGCTGTTTTTACCGCCTTAAGAAAGGGAAAAGCGTGAAAACAAATACAGTCAATAAGCTTTTAGATAGCATTATAATAATTGCCGCTGTCGTCTCATTTATTGTTTTGCTTGTACAGTGGGGGATAATGCCTGTTATTAAAACACTGGATACTTCTCTGCTGGATGTAATAGACATTGTAGTTTTAATCATCTTTTCCTTGTCCTCCTTAGTGCGTTTTATAGCTAATCCGTCTAAAAAGAACTATTTCAAGGAATATTGGATAGACTTGATTGTTATTCTGCCTTTGATCCAGATATTTCAAGGTGTGCATAGTGCGGGATTTGCGATTGTTTTAAGAGAAACAGTGAGACTGCTTAGATTCTGTTCCCGGACAAAGATCTCGGAAAGATTGATACGCTTACTTAGAATAAAGCCTGCCCAGCTTTTGATAGCTACATTTTTAATGACTATTTTACTTGGAACGTTTTTGCTTACTTTACCAATAGCAACAAAAGGCGGCCAGGGACTTGATTTTGTAGATGCTTTATTTACGGCTACATCGGCTACTTGTGTGACCGGTCTTATTGTCCAGGGTACAGGAAGTTTTTTTTCACTTTTCGGCCAGCTTGTGATCTTGCTGCTTATCCAGATCGGGGCATTGGGAATCATGACTTTTTCTGTAACCTTATTCCTGGCTGCGGGAAAACAGATGTCTAACAAAGAAGCCATTGCCATGCGGGATGTTCTGGATCAGGACAGCACTGCAGGAATTATGGGCTTGATCGCTTTCATAGCAAAGATGACCATATGCATAGAAGTTTTGGGAGCGGTTTTTCTTTTTGTCGGGTTTACGCCGTATATCAGTGATCCCTGGCAAAGGGTATATATATCTTTGTTTCATTCTGTTTCCGCTTTTTGTAACGCAGGATTTTCATTATTCCCGGACAGCATTATGCGGTATGCAAATGACGGGGTTATCAACCTGACTATTGCTCTTTTGATCATTTTCGGCGGTTTGGGATTTATTGTGGTAAAGGATCTATGGGATATGTTTGTTTTAGGCAAACGGCCTAAAAGCTTAGGCTTAAGATTGCATACTAAACTTGTTTTATCCATGACCGCCATTTTGCTTATTGTCGGGACTATCTGTATATTTTTTGCGGAAAATAATGTTAATTTTACTGACATGGCTTTGAAGGACAAAATCTTGATAAGTTTTTTCCAGTCAGCATCAGCCAGAACTGCGGGATTTAACAGCGTCGATATTGCCGGCATGACCAATGCGAGCATCTTCAGCATTATTATATTGATGTTTATCGGAGCCTCTGCCGGTTCAACAGGCGGAGGTATTAAAACTACAACTTTTTGGGTACTGCTTAAATCTTTTAGCAGCAGCCTCCAGAACAAGGATGATATAAATGCCTTTAAGAGAAAAATTCCGGAAAAGATCGTCGGCAAGGCAGTAGCTATATTCATATTATCCTTAGGCTTTGTTATTTTGTTTATGTATCTTTTATCTGTTTTCGAATCGCTGTCCTTCAAGGATTTGATCTTTGAGGTTGTATCCGCGTTCGGCACCGTAGGACTTTCTACGGGTATTACG
>DAOVNL010000214.1 GCA_030630245.1 Candidatus Omnitrophota bacterium
CCATCTCTTAGCGTTGTATCGAATATTATGATCTTTTTTGACATTTTCATCTCTCCAAATATTTATATCTTAATCTCACCCATACGTGTCTAAATTAGCCTGAGACTATCGGCAAATAAATGCATTTGAGACATAATTCTGATAAATCCGAATCCTTCGTCATTCTGAGAAGCGATAGCGACGAAGAATCTTAACAAGAGATCCTTCGCTGCACTCAGGATGACTCAATTTGGACAGCTATGAATCTCACCATAAAACCATCTCCTAAAGTATCAGCAGATTATTCCCTCTGGTTACTGGCAATTGGTTTCTGGTTACTCCTTAAACTTCTTTAGCATCAATCCACTTCATCATCTTGCGCAGATCGCGCCCGACAACCTCAAGCGGATGGTTCCTTCCTTCTTCTTCCATTTTCTTGAAATTCTTTTTCCCGTTTTACACTCATCCATCCATTCCCTGGCAAAACTCCCGTCCTGGATTTCACCCAGGATCTTTTTCATTTCAAGCTTCGTAGCATCAGTAACTATTCTCCTGCCTCTGGTCAGATCACCGTATTCAGCGGTATTAGAAACAGAATAGCGCATATAATTTACTCCGCCCTGATAAAAAAGATCCACGATCAATTTAAGTTCATGCAGGCATTCAAAGTAAGCGATCTCCGGCTGATACCCTGCTTCTATCAAAGTCTCAAAGCCTTTTTTGACGAGCTCTGTGACCCCGCCGCACAGAACAACCTGTTCTCCGAAAAGATCCGTCTCTGTTTCCTCTTTGAACGTAGTTTCAATAATTCCAGCGCGCGTACCGCCGATTCCCTTGCCGTAAGCCAGCGCGATGTCTTCGGCCTTACCGGTCGCATCCTGAAAGACAGCAACAAGACACGGCACTCCGCCGCCTTTTTCATATTCGCTTCTTACAAGATGCCCCGGCCCTTTAGGGGCGATCATAAACACATCTATGTTTTTCTCAGGCACGATCTGCCCAAAGTTTATGTTAAAACCATGCGAAAACATTATAGCCTTGCCGGCGCTGATGTTCGGCTTGATATCATTATTATAGAGCTCGGCCTGGAACTCATCCGGTACTAATATCTGAATAACATCGGCTTGTTTTACAATTTCTGCCGCGCTTAGCGGATCAAAACCGTGTGATTTTGCCAGCTTATAGTTCGCAGTGCCGTCTATTTCCGATACAATTACTTTTACGCCTGAATCACGCAGGTTCTGCGCCTGGGCATGCCCCTGGCTTCCGTAACCGATAATTCCAATTGTCTTGTTTTCTAATACTTTTAAATCCGCGTCGTTTTCATAATATATCTTTAACATTGTTTTCTCTTTCTTTTTATCCTTTTGCTTTTTGCAATAAAGTAGTTAATTCTTCTTCATCTAAAGTATGTTTAAGCGCCTCTTCAAAAGTTATTTTACCTTTAGATACTAAATCACACAAGGATTGATTCATGGTATACATTCCGTGACGGCGGCCGGTTTGGATCAGGGAATATATCTGATGGATCTGATTTTCTCTGATCAGGTTTTGTATACCGGTAATTACCGTCATAACTTCAATCGCCAGTGACCTGCCCTTGCCTTTCGCGTTAGGAATAAGCTGCTGCACCAGAACTCCCGCGAGCACAAGTGAAAGCTGCACGCGTATTTGCTGCTGCTGATGCGCCGGAAAAACATCCACAATACGGCTTATGGAATTAACCGCGCTTCCTGTATGCAATGTAGCAAAGACCAGATGTCCGGTTTCGGCAAGCGTCAAGGCCGCCTGGATTGTCTCCAGATCCCGCATCTCACCGATTATAACAATGTCCGGGTCCTGGCGTAATACATGCTTTAACGCTTCCTTAAAAGAGAGTGTATCCGTACCTAACTGGCGTTGATTTATCGTACACAAGTTATGTTTGTGCAGATATTCTATAGGGTCTTCGATAGAAATAATATGCGCCCTGCGCTTTTTGTTAATGTAATCAATTATTGCCGCCTGCGTAGTTGATTTACCGCTTCCTGTTGCTCCGGTAATTAAAACCAGCCCTGTTGGTTTATCGGCATACTCCCTGACCACATCAGGAAGCTTCAGCTCTTCTATCGTCGGGATAATAAACGGTATCACGCGTGCTGCTAAGGCAATCGACCCCCGCTGATAAAACAAGTTCACACGAAAACGGCTTATTTCCGGAAGCCCGCAGGAAAAATCAAGCTCTTTTTTTGTTTCAAACCAGTTGATCTGATCGCTGGTCAAAAGACTAAAGGCCAGTTTCCGGACCGATTCAGGAGTAAGCACCTCGGCGTTTTCTATATGAGTAAGCTGCCCTCCTATTCTCAACTGAGGAGGACGCCCTACGGTCAAATGCAGGTCTGATGCCCCTTTTTCTACGATCAGGCTTAGCAATCCCTTCATTTCAAACATAAAAACTCTCCTTTTTTATATCTGTACCGCAGGCTTTACTTATTCGGCGATAGCGATTCTGCCTGTCCTGACCAGCTCTTTTATGCCCAGCTTGCTTAGAGTTTCCAGCAATAGGGTTATCCGCGCCTTTGTTTCGGTTGCTTCGATAATTGCCATTGCTTTATCACATGATAAAATCCTCACAGAAAATTTA
>DAOVNL010000162.1 GCA_030630245.1 Candidatus Omnitrophota bacterium
AAACACTACAAAATAAACCTTCATTATGTAAATGCCGAAAAACTTTTGCTTGAAAAATTAAAAGGGGTGACCAGCCCGGAAAGAAAAAGGAAAATAATAGGCCGCTTGTTCATTCGTGTATTTGAAATGGAAGCGAAAAAATTAAAAAATATTAAATTCTTAGCGCAAGGAACTTTATATCCTGACGTTATTGAAAGCCAGCCTGTATTCGGCGGGCCGTCGGCTACGATAAAAAGCCATCATAATGTCGGCGGACTGCCTAAGAAGATAAACTTAAAACTTGTAGAACCTCTGCGTTTTTTATTCAAGGATGAAGTAAGGCTTCTCGGCGTTGCCTTAGGGTTGCCCCATGAGATGATTCACAGGCACCCTTTTCCCGGGCCGGGACTGGCAATACGCATCCTGGGCAGCATAACCAAACAGCGGCTTGAAATCCTCCGCCAGGCTGATTTCAAATTTATTGAAGAAATAAAAGCAGCCCGAATATACAACGATATCTGGCAGGCGCTTTCGGTCTTACTGCCGATTAAGAGCGTGGGAGTAATGGGGGATGAAAGAACCTATGAAAATACAATTGCCCTGCGCGCGGTAACCAGTGTTGATGGAATGACCGCTGACTGGGCAAAGATTCCTCCTGATGTACTTGGAAAGATTTCTAACCGGATCATCAATGAAGTAAAGGGGGTTAACCGTGTAGTCTATGATATAAGCAGTAAGCCTCCTGCCACTATAGAATGGGAATAGAATGAAGCATAGTGATTTTGTACATTTGCACGTGCACAGTCAATACAGCCTTTTGGACGGCGCCTGCCAGATAAGTAAACTTGTTGAGCATGCGCACAGCATGTTTATGCCCGCACTGGCCATATCTGACCACGGTAATATATTCGGCGCGATTGATTTTTACAACACGGCAATGAAAAAGGGGATTAAGCCTATCATCGGCTGTGAAACATATATTGCCAAAACCAGCCGCCTCAGCCGGGGAGAAAACGGTTTAAGGGAACCCATCTATCACTTAACATTACTGGTAAAAGACGAACAGGGATATAAAAACCTTATACGCCTTGTTTCCATAGCGTACCAGGAAGGATTTTATTATAAGCCGCGTATAGACAAGGAAGTGCTCGCTATTTATTCAAAGGGTTTGGTTGCTATGAGCGGCTGTTTAAAAGGAGAGCTCGCCGCCTTAATATTAGCAGGCGATGAAAAAAGTGCTTATGCTGCAGCTCTTGGTTACCGCGGCCTTTTTGAAAAAGACAGTTTTTACCTGGAATTAATGGACCACGGAATTAAAGAGCAAAAAACCGTCAACAAAGCCCTGGTCAAAATCGGCAAGGACCTCGGCATAGGAATAGTGGCCACAAATGACGTCCACTACTTAAAAAAGGAAATGGCGCACGCGCACGAAGTTCTTCTTTGCCTGCAGACCCAGACAAATCTTTCCGATCAAAACCGCATGAAGATGAGCACAAACGAATTTTATCTTAAAAGCCCTGAGGAAATGAAGAAATTGTTCGCGGAGGTTCCTGAGGCGATCACCAACACAATTAAAATCACGGAAATGTGCAACCTGGAACTTGATTTCAGCAAAACCCATCTCCCTCATTATAAGCTGCCGGCGGGAATCAGCGCCATAGACGTTCTCCAGGATATGTGCGAAAAGGAAATCAGCAATCGTTTTCCTGATAACACTCAGGAAGCTAAAGAACGTTTGGACGAGGAATTATCCGTAATAAAGAACTCCGGTTTTGCCAGTTATTTTTTAATTGTTTCAGACTTTGTGCGTTTTGCGAAAAACAATAATATCCCCGTCGGTCCAGGCAGAGGATCGGCAGCAGGAAGCATTGTGTCCTACCTGCTCGGTATAACAGAGATAGACCCTTTAAAATATGACCTGCTCTTTGAGCGTTTTCTCAATCCGGAACGTGTCAGTTTCCCGGATATTGATATTGATTTCTGTTATGAAAGACGGGATGAGGTAATAAAATACGTAACGGAAAAATACGGCAAGGACAATGTAGCGCAAATCATAACATTCGGAACAATGGCGGCAAAAGGTGTTATCAGGGATGTTGCCAGGGTCATCGGTTTGCCATATGCTGAGGCAGACAAGATTGCCAAGCTCATTCCCGCCGATCTAAACATCACATTGGCAAGCGCTATCAACAAGGAGCCTGAACTAAAGCAATTATATAAATCAAACCCTCTGGTGAAAGAACTTATTGATATTGCTTTTGTTCTTGAGGGACTAACCAGGCACGCGTCCACACACGCGGCAGGGGTTGTAATAAGCGATAAACCTCTATATGAACACATCCCTCTTTACCGCTCACAAGACGGACAAACCACAACAGGTTACACAATGAAAGCGCTGGAGAAGATCGGCCTGCTTAAGATGGATTTTCTGGGTTTAAAAACACTGACTATTATTTCCGGAGCCCTTAAAATCATCAAACGCACAAAAGAAAAAGAGATAGACATAAACCGCATTGATCTTGAAGATGAAAAAACTTTTGAATTATTTAAAAAAGCAAAAACACAGGGCATATTTCAGCTTGAAAGTTCCGGCATGAGAGATCTGCTGAAAAAGTTAAAACCGCGCAAATTCGAAGACATAATAGCTCTACTGGCTCTTTACCGTCCGGGGCCGCTGGGCAGCGGCATGGTCGATGACTTCATTAAGAGAAAAAAGTCGGTTGAAAAGGTCCGCTACGATCATCCGTTACTTGAGCCGGTACTCAAAGATACTTACGGAATTATCCTTTATCAAGAGCAGGTAATGCGCATTAGTAACGTGCTCGCGGGTTTTTCTCTGGCGCAGGCTGACCTATTGCGCAGGGCAATGGGAAAAAAAATTCCTGATGTAATTGAAAACCTGAAAAAAACATTTGTTGACGGTGCTCTTAAAAAAGGAATAAGCAAGGCAATCGCGGAAAAGGTATTCGGGCTTATTGAATTTTTTGCCGGATACGGCTTTAATAAAAGCCACTCCGCGGCCTATGCGCTTATTTCATATCAAACGGCTTATTTAAAGGCAAATTATCCAGTAGAGTTTATGGCGGCCTTACTCACCAGTGAAAAAGACAATACCGATAAAATAGCCCGATATATAACCGAATGCAAACGGATGAAGATTAAAATTCTTCCGCCGGATATAAACGAAAGTTTTTCCCAGTTTACTGTCGTCGGCCTGAATGCCATTCGTTTCGGGCTCTCGGCAATCAAAAATGTGGGGGAAGGCGCTGTTGAACTTATAATCAAAGCGAGAAAGCAGCAGGGACATTTCAAATCTCTCTTCGGCTTCTGCAAAAGAGCCGGCCCAAAAGC
>DAOVNL010000138.1 GCA_030630245.1 Candidatus Omnitrophota bacterium
ATTAGTAAACACAAGGGAGATGTTTAAGAAGGCAATGGAAGGCAAATATGCCGTGCCTGCCTACAATTTCAATAATATGGAGCAGATACAGGCGATCATAATTGCCTGTGTGGAAACGCAATCACCGGTAATTCTACAGATTTCAAGCGGGGCACGTAAATACGCGAACAAAACCCTGCTTACATATCTCGGACAGGGCGCGGTGGCAATGATGAAGGACCTGGCTAAAGAAAAGGGTTTAAAGGATATCCCGATCGCACTGCATCTTGATCACGGTGATACTTTTGAACTTGCCAAATCCTGTATTGATTCCGGGTTTTCCTCTATAATGATCGACGGCTCGCATCATTCTTTTGAAAAAAATATTGCCTTAACAAAACAGGTTGTTGAATATGCCAAGGAAAGAGATGTTACTGTTGAAGGAGAGTTAGGAGTTCTTGACGGTATCGAGGATGATGTTGTTGCCGAAAAATCAACTTATACACATCCGGAAGAGGTTATAGAATTTGTAGATAAAACAGGGGTAGATTCCCTGGCGATCTCGATCGGAACATCGCATGGAGCCAATAAATTCAAGCCGGAACAATGCACAAAGAATGAACAGGGTGTTTATATTCCTCCGGAGCTGAGATTTGATATTTTGGAAGAGATCGAGAAAAAGATACCCGGATTTCCTATTGTTCTGCACGGTTCATCATCTGTGCCCATAGAAGCAGTAAACATAATTAATGAAAACGGCGGCGCTTTAAAGGATGCTGTTGGAATTCCTGAGGATCAGTTGAGAAAGGCAACAAAATCCGCTGTCTGTAAGGTAAATATTGACTCCGACGGAAGACTCTGGATGACCGCGGCCATAAGAAAACACATGACTGAGCAACCTGCTGATTTTGACCCGCGCAAATATTTAGGGCCGGCCAGGATTGCATTGATAAAAATGTACAAGCATAAAAATGAGTATGTGCTTGGATCAAGTAATAAGGTTTAATCAGGTTCTTTAGTTCAACTTAAACAAGAAAGAGCCTTATTTTTTTACCGTTTCGATGAGCCAGATTCCTATAAAAAGAAAAACAATATTGGTTATCCAGGCAGATAAGAGCGGGGACAGAAAGCCGATTTTTCCTAAGGACAGGCTTACGGCATTAAGCCCCCAGTAACTGAAGCTGATCCCGATACTTGTCGCTACCCCAAGAAAAAGGCTTTCACTTCTATTGCGGGTTAAAGTAAACGGAACCGCAAAGAATATAATAATAAAATTAGCCATAGGAAACGCGATTTTACTGTAAAGTATAACCAGCTCTTTATGGGCATTAAAGCCGCTGCGTTTTAACCTTCTGATATATTTTTTAAGCTGCCAATAACTCATTAAATCAGGCTGCAGGTCAGCACGCTGGATGTCTTCCGGTTTTTCATCGATGGTGATCACTTTTTCCGTATAGTTTTGCGGTGTTGATTTTATCTTGCCGTCAACGTAATCGGTAATTATGCAATCGTAAAAGATCCAGAACCCCTCAACCCATTGGGCCGCTTTAGCAACTATAAGGCGGGATAGTTCATTGATGTCGTTGTTTTCAGAGATGGTTACATTTGTCATCCGCTGTCGTTTTACGTCATAACTATTAATAATGAATATCCTGTTCTTTGTCCCGTGCAGGGCAATATCTTTCATTATATAATTTTTTTCTTTATTAGCCTGCGGCCTAAAGTACTCTTGTTTGAGCCTTATCGAATGCAGATATGAATTAGGCTTTACCAATTCATTTACGCTGAAACTGGCTACGCTCATAAGAATCCCGAACCCAAGGAATATCCAGATAATAGACCAAAGATTGACCCCGATTGCCTTAACCGCCATTATTTCATTATGGCGGTTAAGCGCTCCAAGGGTGAAAATTGTTGCCAGAATAATAATTATCGGGGAAATATTAACAAAGATGAAAGGGGTCAGCGAAAAATAATAATCACAAAGTACAAAAAGCGGTACTTTAGCCTTCATGATCTCATCAAGGCTGTCAAAAAGGTCAATTATCCAGGACAGGCTGATAAATAGTATGAAGCAGCCGATAAAAGGCTTTAAAAATTCACCCAGTACATATTCTCTTATTATTCTCATATTTTATTCTTCCAGAACCTTGTAACTCAAACACAAACCGATAAAAAGGAACACCATGTTCGGCAGCCATACACCGATTGCAGGCAATATTTTATTCCTTAAAGCAAGGCTTTCTCCCAAAGCCATGAGTAAATAGTATAACAAACAAATCGCTATGCTCAAAACAAAACCTAAAGATCTTTCCCGCCGTTTGACGCGTATAGCTAAGGGAACACCGATAAATATGAAGATCAGGCTGCTGAAAGCAAGGGAATACTTTCTATACAAGCCGACCTGTAAGGGACGGTAATCAATCTTCAGCTTTTTCATTTTTTTAATATCATTTTCAATCTCTTTAATCGTCATATCCGAAACTTTTTTATCCAGTTTTCGTATTTCCTGCTTTTCCTTGAGATCCAGGGTGATATGGTAATTTTTGAAATTGAGCTTATAGAACACACTCGGATTATCAAAACTCGGCTCATCGGCAGAACCATTCTTCAGTACCAGTTTAACAGCGCTTTTCTCAGGGATAGAAATGAATTCACCGCGCCGGGCAACAATGGTCCTGGTCGGCTTATTGGTTTGCGGCTGGTATATCCTGATATCCTCTAAATATTCACCCCTGATCTTGTAAATGAACATGATGTGATTCTTAAAAGCTTTTATAAATGTCTTTTCCTCTAAGTAAGCTGTCGGTTTTTTCACGCCGATTTCCTGCAAAGTAGAACGCATCAAATAATGCGTCTTCGGGATAATCGTGTCATTAAAATAAAGACAAAGCAGGCTGAACATAATGCCGATAAGTAAGATAATCCCGAGTATTGGGTAAAGGCTTATACCGCTTGAGCGCATAGCCGTTATCTCATTGTCATACGCCATGCGCCCAAAGCAGAGCAGGCTCGCGCAAAGAATGGATATAGGAATAGAGAATACAAACAGGCTGGGTAAAAGATACATAAACAGCCGCAAAACAACAAGAAAATTAACCCCCTTGGCTACAACCATTTCGATGAGCTTGACCATATTTCCCATTACAAGAATAAAACTGATAATAACAAGCGCCAGCGAAAAAAGGGTAAGCCACTCAGAAAGTACGTATTTTTTTAATATCCGCATTATTTTACCTTGCCATAGTTAATGTATAAACTCTTTTTGCTCCGGCATTTTTCAACACACGGGAGCATTCATTCAGCGTCGCTCCCGTTGTAAAAATATCATCGACGATAAGTATGGACTTGTCTTTAAAAAAAGCTTTATTCTCGCAGTCAAACGCATCTCTAATATTCATTTGCCTCTTTTCCGGAGGCAGCTGATACTGCGACAGTGTTTTCCTGACGCGTTTAAGGTTATCAAAAGAAGCGGGTAAATTCAGATTCAGTCTGATCTGCTCGGCTAGAATTTCCGCCTGGTTAAATCCGCGCTCCTTTAATTTCGATCTATGCAGGGGCACCGCCGTAATCAGATCAATATTATCTATGCTAAAATGCTCCTTGAGAAACACGAGCATGATCCTTGACAGATTTCGGCCAATTTTCAATTTGCGCTTATATTTAAACAGTTGAATGCATTTCCTGGCGATTCCCGTGTATTCACATACACTCATTGCCCGGTCAAAATAGTACTGCTTGTGCCGGCATTTACCGCAGGAATCCTCAGCCCTTCTAACGCTTCTCAGCCAAGCCCCGCATTTTTTACAAAATGGTGCTGCATTTACCTTGATCTTTTCCAGACAAGCCCTGCATGCGCCCTC
>DAOVNL010000040.1 GCA_030630245.1 Candidatus Omnitrophota bacterium
AATATGTGCGGAATCTTTGGTATGTACGGACATAAAGAAGCGGGCAAATTAGCTTATTTAGGGCTTTACGCTCTTCAGCATAGAGGAGAGGAGAGCGCGGGGATAATAGCTTGTGACGGCAGAAGAATCAGGCATCATAAAGGTATGGGCCTGGCAGGTGACGTTTTTGCCGGAGACGCGATTAAATCCTTAAAGGGAAGAGTGGCGGTAGGGCATGTCCGCTATTCAACTACAGGTTCAAGCAGTACCAAAAATATCCAGCCCTTTTTTGTAAATCATAAAAGGGGCCATATAGTCATTGCTCATAACGGCAACCTTGTAAATACCTTAGAGCTGCATAATGAACTTGAAAAAAGAGGCTCTATTTTTCAGACGACAATGGACTCTGAAATAATCGCCCACCTTTTTGCCAGGTCAGAAGAGAGAGATTGCAAAAAGAGGGTTGTCGCCGCCTTATCGCGATTAAAAGGATCCTACTCTTTGGTTTTAATGTTGGATAACCTGTTAATTGGAGCCAGAGATTCCCTGGGATGGAAGCCTCTGTGCATTGGCAGGTTAAACGGCGCCTATATTCTGGCCAGTGAAACCTGCGCCCTGGACCTGATACAGGCAGAGTACGTAAGAGACGTTGAGCCGGGTGAAATTGTCTTTATTACAGAAGAAGGAATAGAGTCGATAAAGCCCTTTAAGAGCCAAAAACATTCTTTATGCATCTTTGAATACATATACTTTGCCAGGCCCGATAGTAATATTTTCGGCAGTAATGTTTACTTAACCCGAAAGCGCCTCGGTGAACAGCTTGCCCGCGAACATCCCGTTGATTGCGACCTGATAATGTCCATACCTGATTCCGGTAACTACGCGGCGGTAGGTTATGCGAAGGAAGCTGGGATGCCCTATGAAATTGGTATGATAAGAAATCACTACGTTGGCAGAACCTTTATTCAGCCATCGCAGTTTATCAGGGACTTTAAGGTCAAGGTAAAGCTCAATTCCATAAAGGATGTTTTAAAAGATAAACGCGTAGTGGTCGTTGAGGACTCTATCGTTCGCGGTACCACCAGCCGCCTAAGAATAAAAGCCATTAGGCAGGCCGGTGCCAGGGAAATTCATATGCGCGTAACCTGTCCTCCTCTAAGGCATCCTTGTTTCTTCGGCATTGATTTTCCTACTAAAAAAGAACTTATTGCCGCGAATAATTCAATAGAGCAGATTCGGGACTTTCTGGGACTGGATAGTTTAGGGTATTTAAGCTTGGAGGGCATGCTTAAGGCTATGATCCTGCCCAAAGATGAGTTTTGCACAGCCTGTTTTTCAGGAAACTACCCAATTAAACTTCCCAAGAAACTCTCAAAACACACCCTTGAAAAGTAGAAAAAACTATGATGAAGTAAAACGCGTTTCAGCCTACCAGCCTTAAAACCTTATCAGGTAACATTTTTCTGTACAAATCCCGCTTTTTTATTTATAATATTCTCTATACCGGCCATTACACATAAGGAAAGGACAAATGAATAAAATTATTTCAAAAAGAAAACTTTCTGAAGGTATTTATCGTTATACCTTTGAAAACAAGGAGTTAGCCTCTGCCAGAAAACCCGGCCAGTTTTTAATATTAAGAGTTCATGATAAGGGTGAGCGTATACCGCTTACTATTGTGGACTCAAATAAGAAATTGGGAACAGTGGATATTATCTTTCAGGCGGTTGGCAAGACAACGAATCTTTTGTCAGATTTAAATGAGGGAGATTGTATTCTTGATGTTGCCGGCCCTCTGGGCAATCCTACCCCCATAGAAAATTTTGGCCGCTGTGTTGCCATCGGCGGCGGCGTAGGAACAGCTGTTTTGTTTCCTATTTTGAAAGCCTTAAAAGACGCCGGTAATTATGTGATTGCGATAATAGGCGCGAGGAACAAAGACGCTCTCATATTAGTTGATGAAATAAGGGCCATAAGTGATGAGTTAATTATTACTACCGATGATGGTTCGGCGGGAACTAAGGGTTTTGTAACTGACGCATTAAACCAACTTATCGGCCGCAATGATAAAATAGACTACGTTTACGCGGTAGGCCCCGTGATAATGATGAAAAGCGCGGCCGATCTTACAGAAAAACATAATATTAAAACAGAAGTCAGCTTAAACCCCATAATGGTTGATGGAACAGGTATGTGCGGTTCCTGCCGGTGTATCATTGACGGCAAAGAGAGATTTGCCTGTATTCACGGGCCGGATTTTAATGGGCACAAGGTTGACTTTAATCTTTTAATACAGCGCCTTAAAATGTTTGAGGGCAGGGAGCAGGAATCAATGAACTGCGGATGTGAAAAGAAGGAAAAATAAATATGCCAGGCCCTGAAGAAAATATTTATATGCCGGCTCAGGATCCGGAAAAAAGGAAGAAAAACTTTGACGAAGTAGCCCTGGGTTTAAGTGAAGAACAGGCTGTAAGTGAAGCTCAAAGATGCTTAAACTGCAAAAAGCCTCTTTGTATGCAAGGCTGTCCGGTAGGTATCAATATACCCGAGTTTATTATGCTTATTAAAGAACGTGAATTTTTAGAAGCGGCTCAGGTCATAAAGAAGGATAATCTGCTTCCCGCCGTCTGCGGGCGGGTTTGTCCGCAGGAAGACCAGTGCGAGAAGGCCTGTGTGCTTGATAGGACAGGCAAAGCCATCGCTATCGGCTATTTAGAGAGATTTGTTGCT
The DNA here is from genome assembly GCA_030630245.1 of Candidatus Omnitrophota bacterium. Taxonomy (GTDB): domain Bacteria; phylum Omnitrophota; class Gorgyraeia; order B26-G9; family B26-G9; genus JAGLQQ01. Next base: position 2,710 of record DAOVNL010000040.1, read on the forward strand.
GATTATCAAAGAAGGCATAAAAAAGAAAAAGAGGACATTAGCCATCAGCCATCAGCCATCAGCTCACAGCAATGTAAAATTGCTGTGATCGGTTCCGGCCCGTCTGGACTTACCTGCGCCAGCGAACTTAGAAAGAAGGGCCATCAGGTAACACTTTTTGAAGCCTTTCATAAACCCGGCGGCGTTTTAATGTACGGTATTCCGGCATTCAGGCTTCCTAAGGACATTGTTAAGTATGAGATAGATAATCTGCGAAAAATGGGAGTTAAAATAAAGGTAAATAGTGTTATAGGCCGGTTGAAAACAGTTGATCAGCTTATTAAGGATGAAGGCTACAGCGCGGTTTATATAGCCACAGGAGCCGGCCATCCCGTCTTTATGGGCATCACGGGAGAAGAGCTTAATTACATCTATTCGTCTAATGAATTTTTAACCCGCTGTAATCTAATGGAGGCCTATAAGTTTCCTGAAACAGATACCCCTATTGTTTTAGGTAAAAGAGTTGCCGTTATAGGAGGCGGAAACACGGCTATGGACTCTGCCAGATGCGCCTTGAGAATGGGTACGGAAAAAGTTTATTGTCTATACAGGCGTTCCGAAAAAGAGATGCCGGCCAGAGTTGAAGAGATAGAGCACGCCAAAGAAGAAGGCATTGAGTTTATGTTTCTAACAGCGCCGGTTAGATATACCGGAGACGCGGACAATAACGTAAAAAAAGCCGTCTGTATAAAAATGGAGCTGGGCGAGCCCGATGCCTCAGGAAGAAGAAGGCCTGTACCAATAGAAGGCAGTGAATTTGAAATTGAAGCAGATTCGGTCATTGTAGCCATAGGCACCAACGCCAATCCCTTAATCTCCGACACGACAGACAACCTCGAAGTTAACAAATGGGGATACATAACAGCCGACGAACAAGGCCGGACAACAAAAAAACAAGTCTACGCCGGAGGCGACATAGTAACAGGCTCAGCCACCGTCATAGAAGCCATGGGAGCCGGAAAAAAAGCCGCGCATATTATTGATGAGGATTTGAAAAATCTTTGATGTAAAATGATGGTATATCATAAAATTGAAAAATGTAGCAACAGTTCAAAAAACAAAGAAAATATATTTGGTGAATATAATAAATGCGTAGGGGAGGGGCTTGCCTCCTCCCGCTTATTATAATTAATATTATTAATAATCAAAATGCCATGTAAATGATTAGGCATAACAATATATTCATCCAATTCGATATTGCCATATTGTTTTTTTTATGTCTTTCCATTGATTATTTATTATTTGTTTATTCAAATCACAATCCACCCTCCTTCTTTTTGATACTAAAGAATCTAAAAATTTGCAAGCAATCACTTGAATACACAAAAGGTCCAACAAGAAAATTGCTTGTTGAGATTATTAATAAGCTTGAAAATAAATAACTTCTATTAACGCACTACACCTGGCCTCGAAGCATTAGGACGGGTGATATCTGGAGTTAGATGTAGGAAGTAGGAGAGGTATTGACGAATACATTAGAATATGATATAATATAATCGAATTCAAAAGAATAAAAAAGAAAGGGGTTGGAAGATGTCTAAAGTGATTACATTGCGATTATCGGAAGAAGAATATAGAGAAATATCAGCAGTAGCTATGATAGAACACCGTCCTATTTCCAACTTTATCACAACTACCGTTCTCAGGGAAATAGAAGAATCTTATTTTATTGATCCTATTGAAACGGCACAGATAAAGTCAGATAAGAAGCTCTTAGAGAAGCTAAAAGCGGGGCATAACGACGCCAAAGGCATGAAGGGCCAATTCGTTGACTAATTTCAAATTATTTGAAACAAGCCAGTTTCTAAAAAATCTTGAAGGAGAATTCGGCGGTCAACAGAAACGGATAAAAAGAAAACTCAGAAGCTACGTTTACCCTCAATTAAAACAACAACCCCATTTTGGCAAAAACATAAAAAAACTAAGAGATTACAAACCGGAAACATGGCGGTACAGAATAGGAGATTATAGGTTTTTCTACGAAGTCGACGACCACAAAAAAATTGTCTTTATGATATCTGCCGACAATCGCGCGAATGCCTATTAGAATATAGCGTGGGGATTGCTGAAATCAGGCGTTAGTATGGAAAATTATAAAAAATATTTATCTATTCAATTGATAAAATGAACGAACAAAGACATAGGTAGCAAAATATTCCGGGTACACGGGTAGCATTTTCTAATAGAATTCGTAAACAAAAGAAAATAAGGGGTCAAGTCTCGACTTGACTACATGTTGTTCGTTTATTGAACCCCAAAGCGTCGGGGTCGTTGATGTCAATGTTATTCCTGAAAATTATCCCTTGACATGTACATGCAATAGATGTACAATAATTTTATGAAATATGAATGGAATCCTAAAAAGAACGAAGAGCTTAAGCGTGAGAGGAATATTTCATTTGAGCGGATAATTTTTCATTTATCTCGAGGGGATTTATGGAGAACATCCGATCATCCCGATCAGAAAAAATACCCCGGGCAAAAAATATATTTTGTTATTGTTGAAAAATATATTTGTTTAGTGCCGTATGTGAAAGAAAAGAATTATATATTTTTAAAGACAATCATACCGAGCAGAAAAGCGACAAAAAATTATAAGAGAGAAATGGAGGATTAAAATGAAATTAGATAAAGAAGAAAAAACAATTTTAGAAGCGTATGATAAAGGGTCATTAAAGTTGAAATCCCCCTCAAAAAAAGAACTTGCTTATATTAAATCTTCTGCTGAAAAGACATTTAAAAAGGATAAGCGTGTTACACTTAGGTTGTATGATCATGATTATAGGGGTATTCAGAAAAAAGCCATGGAAATGGGTATTCCTTATCAAACCTTAATTTCAGGGATAATACATAGTTATATTGAAGGGGATATAATAAAAACAATAAGATAACCATTCATTGAAGTAAAGGGCCAGGTTTCGACTTGCCCCCTATGTGCCCCATGGTAACTTTTTAATCCACTCGACCCCCGAAACGTCAGGGCAGGTGAGTTTGAATGTTATGCGCGAAACTAAAAAAATGAATATAAATACTAGTAACCGAATTGAGCGTTTCGTACAGGATATTTTACTTGTTGATGAAGAGAAAGGTAGAACTCATAAACAAAAGGAGGTAAGATGATGGCGCAAGAAGAAAATAAAAAAGCCAATATGTGGGCTATGCTTTGTCATTTAACAGCACTTTCAACATATATCGGTATACCTTTTGGGCATATAATCGCTCCGCTTGTTATTTGGCTGATTAAAAAGGATGAGTTTCCTTTCGTAGATGAACAGGGGAAAGAATCACTGAATTTTCAAATTTCAATGACTATTTATGGAATTGCTGCTTGGATACTGTGTTTTATTTTAATTGGGTTTGTTTTGCTTCCGGTAGTCCTGGTAGCCGATATAGTATTCATCATAATAGCAACAGTGAAAACAAATAAAGGCGAAGCCTATCGCTATCCCTTTACAATAAGATTTATAAAATAATTTTTTGTAATAACTCAACCGACATTAAAGCGTCGGGACATGAGTTCTAAGAATACAACGTCTGAATGTTCGCGATTTTTTTGGAATTTGATAAAGCGGCATATATGTGGTAACATTACAGTGATTATAGTGTTTAGGTCAAAAATAAGAAGATGAAAAAATGATTTTTTATGAAGAAATATTAAAAGAGTTCCAAAAACAAAAAGTTAAATATGTGCTTGTAGGCGGTGTTGCTGTTAACCTCCTTGGCTCAATGCGCAGTACAGCTGATTTAGATATACTCGTTGAAATGAGTGATGATAATCTAAAAAAAATTGTCAAAATCTTAAGAAAATATAATTATCGCGTAAAACAACCTGTTGATCCAATGAAACTCGCTGATAAGGAAACCCGAAAAGACTGGATCAAAAATAAACACATGAAAGCGTTTAACTTCTATATAGAGAATGAATTAAAAGAAGTGGATATAATCATAGAATCTCCTGTTTCCTTTAAAGAAGCTCAAAAAAACCATATATCCGTAAAAATTGATAATTTAGTCTTACCCGTAATTTCTATAAACAAGCTAATCAAAATGAAGAAAAAGACAGGGCGAACAATCGATAAATTAGACATAGAAGAATTACAAAAGATAAAAAAACTAAAGGAAAAGATATGATTTTTAAATGGGAAACGGAAGAAGAGCGTCTTTTGAGATTTATGAAGATATCCCCAAAGAAGAAGTTAGAGTGGCTTCGGCAAATGAATGAATTCATTCTAAAATCTTCATCAAAAAGCGACAGGCTAATTAGATGGAAACTGAGAAAAATTCACAAAT
>DAOVNL010000065.1 GCA_030630245.1 Candidatus Omnitrophota bacterium
CAGCAGGCGCGCCCATAGCAACAATCGGCAAATCCTGCGTTAAATGCTTGTATCCTGATATATGCTTTCCGCCGGAAAAGCTAACATTCATATTTACCCGCCCATTATAATTGCCGGGGCTATATTGGCATGACCCCTGATTTACGATTTCTTGAATTTCAAATATTAGTTTATGTTATCACAACCCATAGAAATTGGAAACAAATTTTATTGACACAAATTTTATTGACACTCTATTTCATTTATGTTATATTTTAGAAATAAAGGAGTTATCGCTTCTCAGGAAAAGGAGCTCGCGTTAAGAGCATTGTAGAGTAAATTCTTTATTTGCTTAAAGATGTTTCAGAGTATCACTGAAGGAAGGGGCTTGAATTTCATGGATAATAAAGAAATAATTCTAAATGAGAGTTGTATAGATATACTTAAAGAAGTAGGGCATATTTGTACGGGAAACGCTACTGTAGCTTTATCACAGGTACTCAACCAAAAAGTAGAATTGACAATTCCTGATTTAAAACTGATCGATTCCGACAAAGTATTAATCGAATTGAAAGACTCACAGGAAGTACTTGTTGGCGTAAGCATTCAGCTTTTAGGCCAGCTCTCCGGAAATATCGTTCTTATGTTCCCTGAAAAAAGCGCATACAGCTTAATCGATGCTGTTTCCCAATACCGCACTGAATTAGGCAATGCGACTGAATACGGGGTTTCTTCCCTCAAAGAAATCGGTAATATCGTAATCTCCGCTTACCTCGCTACTCTCTCAAGCTTCACGCGTGAGATCATATTACACTCAACACCAAATTTGATCTGCGGTACGCTTGAGACAATATTTAACGTTGCCTTCAGCAATATAGCGCATCCGGTAAAAAAGCTAATCCTGATCGAAACATTTTTCTCGATTAAAGATAAAGATATCAATGGAAGTTTCTTCATGATTTTTGAACCTGGGGCAGTTAAGCAATTGCTGGAGAGAGCAAAAGATATTAGCAAAGGCTTTCTGGAATAATTTCAAAACACAAGTTTAAAACGCGGGTTCTATTTTGGCGTCCTGATCTTAAGCCCTTTAAAATTAACCCCTGAGCCAACTGTTGGAATATTCTGCACAGGCTCACCCAAGCTGAATTTTCCCTCTTTAATTTTTAATTTTAAAATCTCGCATATTTGCAGCGCCTTATAATAACTGGACAGCGCTGACGTGGGAATATCCCTGCCATGGATTTTAATCATTCCTAATTTCAATTCCTTATAATTGGTTTGCCCTAAAGACTGCGCTTTAGCATCCGGATAATCTTTGCTGTAATCAACTATCTGAGTAAAAATCTCTTCATCTTTTACAGAAACAAACTTTGCCGCTTCTTCATCAATAATCGGGATTGGAACTCCTATACCAACTGCAAGGCTTACGCCATAGCCCCGAATGGAAGCTCCGCGCAGCCATTCTGACGACATTGATTTCAGATCACCGTTTACGGCGATAGTGCCTGCTGGAGTCACAGGAACTCCTCCCTTAGTCCTTTTAACATCAGTCGTATGCTGTGTGCCTCTTGAATAAATATAGCCTGTCCCCCCGCCAAGAAATATTCTTGTACCGATACCGATAGTTCTAAAATACGGATCATTTAACAGCGGTGACAACTGCCCGGCACTGCAATAATTCGCGTTAGCAAGCTGCGGCCTTAATACCCCCATATAGGTGTATAGGCACTTATCGGAAAGATTCACGGCAACATTATAATTCTGGTACGCGTTACGCGGATTAGTAAGCATTGCCTCGTTCATGTCCTTAAGGCTTATCAGAGTGCGTAATTCTTTTCTCGGATAGCAGTCAGTACCATAACCAACCGCTCTTAAGTCAACTTCCCTGCCCGCGACCAGCTCCTCAATTACATGGGCTCCCCCGTATTTAAATTCTCCGGGGCCGTACTCATTAGCAGGATCTTTAGCAGAGAGCTCCGATGCCCCTATAACCAAATCAACCGCGGCAAGTCCGCAATAGCATGCTACATTATTTATACAGGCCTTTTGTATCTTGATTTTCGGTTTAGGATGTCCGATGTTAAATACCGCCATTGATGAGCACATAGGCCCAAAGGTACCCGTTGTAACAACATCGACGTATTCTGCCGATTCCTTTACGCCTTTTTCGGCAACAATATCCAGCATTTCCTTTTTAGTTACAACAACTGCCCGGCCTTTTTTGATTTTTTCATTGATTTGAGCGATTGTTTTTGCCATTGGCGTCCTCCATTCTGCGGCATGAATATCATTCTACTTATAAGACTTTTTTTTCAGTTTTTTTAAGATTATTTCAGCCGCGCGTTTACCGGAAAACAGCATACCCCCGAAAATAGCTCCCATACGCGGCATTCCTAAAACAGCATTTACTGCCATCCCGGATAAAACAAGGCCTGGAAAAACCTCCTTGGTCAGGCGGACAAAATCCGCTTCGCCTTTTTCTGCCCACATGGATTTCTCTCCGATCACTTTTCCAGTTTTTGTCTTTAAACGGACCTCAGGGTTTTTCTTGAGCAGAATTTTTGTAACAAAAGCGTCATGGCCAGTGGCATCGACGACAAATTCCGACATTATCGCCAGGGGGTCTACATGCAAGCCCGTCATAAGCACCGATGACCAATTTATTACCGCCCCGCTCACTCTATCCTTTTCCCTGATCACTACGTCTTCCACAGAAACTGCCGGATAAATACGCAGTCCCGCGTCAATAGCGGCAACTCCCATTTTAGAAATGGCTTCAACCGAATCAGCAGTATAATACTTTTTATCATAAGCAGTTAATTTAACTTTTATCTCATCTAATATTGACGCCGCTTCTTTTTGAATAACAACCCTGGGAAAAAGCATTCCGCCGCCGGACATTCCTCCCCCATAACTAAGCTTCCGTTCAAAAAGAACGACCTTCTTACCGGCCCGCGCAAGATACCTGGCACAAGTAAGGCCTGTAGGCCCTCCTCCGGCAATGACAACATCTACTTCTATATTATTTAACAATTCCTCAGTAGCTGTTTTTATAATCGCGCGTGTAATATCTGCTTCATAAATCATAAATTCCCCTTTTCATACTTCAGTAAATTTTCGGCATTTGCTCCTGAACCGGCATATCCGGGATCCGTTCATTTGCCGCGATTGTATTTAAATATACTTCTTTTTTAATTTTACCATGCAAATCAATTTTAACAGATTCCCTAAAAAAATCAACGGACATGTTTTCCCCGCCCCGTTCCCCGCCTCGCAGGCAGGGTTTTTGGTTGGTTAGGATTCGGCGTTTTTTAAGCGGGATTTTTTATTATCCTCCGCGTAGCGGTCACACACCGCCTCATTAACGAGTTTCACGCCGCATTTATGAGCCCCCCTTCCCAGCACATGGACCGCGACAGGACAGATGAGGATAAAAAAACCGATAACCAGAAGCACCTTAAAAGCGGCGCTTGTTCCCAGATGATGCAAAAATACCCCGAACATAATGCTGCAGGTACCAAGGGCAACACTCTTGGCTGATGCCTGCAGCCTGGTATAAACATCAGGCATCCGCAGCAGGCTAATCACCGCGTAAAAATCAAATATAAGCCCTATAACAATAAAAAGATTCCCAAGCTCATTCATAAAATTAAACCCGCCTATTCTCCAAACCTCTTCCCCTCAAGAAATTTAGCCAGACTCAAAGTAACGATAAAAGACTGCAGTGTCCAGATAAACGCGATATCAATATACCAGTCACGCCGCGTAAAAATCGAGAGTATGCCGCAAAAACCGATAATAAGCATGCTGATGATCATAAGCGCGACAGCTCTATCAGCGCTGCTCGGCCCTAAAAAAATACGCGCAAGGCAGATCAAAGAGCAGCTAAGCAGAAAAAACAGCGCCCGGGGAAGAAACGTTTTATAACAGATAAGCATCAATGTAATAATGCAGATTAGCAAACAAACGCTCAATACCCAGTTAGCCTTTTTGATAAATTCTCTATTTTTCATATAATCCTATTTTACTACTCAAATATCTTTTTTAAAATCTTCTCGAATTTACCGGCGATAAGCTCTGTTGCCGCTTTTATATTCTGGCTCTCAACATCAAGGCAATGCACATAAATATATCCCTTATCCGCATCGATATCCACCGTGCTTGTCCCCGGAGAAAACGTTATTGAATTAGCCAGCAGGGACAGGCCGATCTCACTTTTCATTTTTGTTTTTATTTTAAGAATTCCCGTGTTTAGGGGGAGATTTATCAAAGACACTCTATAAACAATATCAATATTAGCTCTTATTACCTCAACTACAAGCGCCAGAAGATAATACCCGAGCCATACATAGCGTTTTACATGCGCGGCAATATGCGGCCTGTGCACAAAAATATTCCCGATCACCATAGCCACGCTCATGCTGGCTATAACACCCGCCCAAAACCAGCAGCTGTCAACCGGCCAGTTCATACCAATCCAGATAAGCATACAAAAAATAAATAATACTATCTTGCTTTTCATCTTACTTCCTATTTAGTGTAATTATACTTCTCAGTGATCACTCTAACAGCAGGATCAAGAAACGCTTCCCTCGCGCTGCTAAGCCACAAAATACCGGCGCTTAGAGAAAAAACCACAAGAATTACCATGCAAAGCCGCATTAAAAAAGGGGCCTCACAAACCGCGGCATCCTTGTCTTTTTTTTCCTTTCGAAACAAACCGCTATCCCGCGCATTAAAGAAAGACACCGCATTAAGTATAAGCACAAGGCCTATAAGCAGGCAGTAACCTTTATATCCAGCAATCCATGCCGCGGTAATAATGATCATTTTACTCCAAAATCCGTTAAACGGCGGGATCCCGACCACCGACATGGAGCCGATAACAGAGGCAGTTGTAGTAAGCGGCATACTTTTAAAAGTTCTGTTCATGTTTTTCTGGTCAGTGCTCTTTTTTGTAAAATCCATAGCCCCGGCACCGGCACACAGCAGGGACGATGAAAGCGCGTAGCTGATTATATGCAAAAGCGCGCCGGCAATTCCCATAGCTGAACCGATACCGATACCGAAGGCCACAAATCCAAGCTCACTAATGCAGCTGTACGCGATGATCCTTTTTAAATTTCTTTCCCGTAAGCAAAGGACAACCCCCAGGATCATGGAAAGAATCCCCATTATCATCATCAGGGATAAAAGCATTGGGGTTATACCGATCATATTAAAAAATATTCTAAGCATCGGGTATATGCCTAAAACCGGCATAATAAGCGCGGAAAGCATAATCATTACAGGAGCCGGCGCGAAAGTAAGCGAATCCACAACCCAGAAATGAAACGGGACCAAACCAGCTTTTAAGGCAAACCCTGTTAAAAATAAACTGCCGATGAAAATTATAACGATATTATTATTTAAAAGTATATTCCCTGCCTGGTTTCTGATGCCAAGCTGTACAGCAAAGTCTGTGATAGAAAGGGTTGAGAGATAATTGTAGCTGACGGCAATACCCAAAAGGATAAGCACAGATGAGATCATCCCCATGCGCATATAGCCAAATGCCCCAAAAAGAGCCCCCTTTTCCAGGCTGATGCTTGCAAGCGCGTAACTTGCCACAGCGGAAATTTCAAGAAATACATAAAGCGTGAATATATCTCC
>DAOVNL010000092.1 GCA_030630245.1 Candidatus Omnitrophota bacterium
CGGTCTATACCCATACCAAAAGCAACTGTAGCTACAATAATATTTACATCTTCTCCTACAAATTTTTCCTGAGCTTTTTGCCGCTGTTTATCAGGCATCCCCGCGTGATATGCTACATTTTCAAACCCGAGTTTTTTTAAGCTTTTTGACATCTTATCCACATCCTTGCGGCGCAGACAGTAAATAATACCCGGCTCCTTATCATGTCTTCGCAAAACCTCAACAACCTGCCTGGTTATCTGCTGACGAAGTAACACCCGGTATGCAAGATTAGGCCTGTCCACTCCTCCTACATGTATTGCCGAATCGCGGAGCCTTAACTGGTTTACAATATCATCCTGAACTTCCTTTGTCGCGGTAGCCGTAAAAGCATGCACGCTTGCACTCGAAAATATCTTTTTTATTTTTCCCAGGCCGCGGTATTCAGCCCTGAAATCATGTCCCCAGTGGCTTATGCAGTGCGCCTCGTCAATAACAAAAAAAGATACCCCAGCCTCTTTTAACAGATCAAGCGCCGCCTTAGTCTGTAAACGCTCAGGAGACATATAAAGCAGCTTTATTCTATTACCCCTGACATTGTTTATTACTGTCTCCTGCTGGACAACAGTTAGGCTTGAGTTCAAAAAAGCCGCTCTTAAGCCTATGTCGTTAAGAGCGTCAACCTGGTCCTTCATTAAAGAAATCAAAGGGGATATAACCACGGCCATGCCTGATTCAAGCAATACAGGCAATTGAAAGCATAACGACTTCCCTCCTCCTGTGGGCAGGACCGTCAAACTATCTTCTCCTTTAAGAATAGACATGATCGTTTCCTCCTGCAAAGGAAGAAACGATTCATATCCCCAATATTGCTCCAGCAAATTATAAATTTCTTCTTTCATTATTTTAATCTAATGCTTTTAATATTGAACTTTTTAAAAACCGCTAAGGCAGGCAGCGATTATATCAGAATAAGCAGAAAGGAACAAATTTTTTAACAACGGAACGGTAAAATCACGGTTTGTTTTGTGCCGCTAATTTAGAATGTATATAACGTCATACGTGTCTAAATTAGCCTGAGACTATCGGCAAATAAATGCATTTGAGGCATAATTCTGATAAATCCGAATCCTTCGTCATGACTCAATTTGGACAGCTATGAATCTAATACTTTCATTTGCGAAACTTTATCTGCTTTGGCTAATTCTTCACTAAAAATTTAATCCCTACAATCTACGCCAGGAAACAACCTGCACAGTAGCGCCGGGTTGAATAACATCACGTATTGAGTCCATATACGGCTGATGATAATCGATTTCAACACTTCCGTTAAGTCTGACCCCGTCAGTTCCTGACCAGACGCCTCCTAATACATTAAGCCCGCTGCCTCCGCCGTTTACACGAAATTCGCCGGTGCTGTAAATACAACCATCGATCTGACCGTTGCCGTTAATAACTGTTGTTGAAGTTGCCGAAGGATTTGTTGTAACATCACCGACAACAAGAAAAAACCCGCCGATTGCTCCGATATTTCCATTCAGTACAAGGTCGGTTTCAACATAAACCACATTCGGCACCCAGTTAGCCGGGTCCGCGTCCGAATCATCAAACCAGAAATCAGCAGGAAAAGGCGGATTACCCGCCGCGATCTCCGCGGCTGTATAGACATTATCGCTTCCGTCAGCTTTTATCTGAGCTGCTGCTACTGTTTTAAGTGCTTCGAAATCAAGCTTTACCAAAGGGGAGATCAATGTATCATTGGTTGTTGTCCCTGTAAAGTTAGCCGGATCAAGTGTTGTTGGCTGTAATGATCCGCCATGTATAATATTACCGTCAATATCATATGAAAGACCGTTAACTCTGACGTTTCCCGCAGTATAGATCGCATTTTCCCAAAAAGAATTCGGCAGGTCTTTTTTGGCAATATATGCTTCCAAATGTTCATCAGCTACAGCCTGCGCCTGATTCGGCACATATCCCCAGCTTTCTACCCTCCATTTTTTTCCCAGTAAAATAGTAGATATCGAATAAGTATATTCTCCCTGTTGAGCTCCTCCGACCGCGTTTAAAACAACATTGGACTCTCCGCTGGTGCCCGAAGGCAGCTTAGCAATACCCTTGTCTAAAGCTGCTTCCGCGCAATAAAAAGCCAGCATTTTATGCTTGTAGTGGCTGGCAATTTTTGCTTCCCAGACATTTTTATAAACAAATATTCCTAAGAATGCAATAAGTACGGAAATTACCAGATATACCGCTATTAATAAAACTCCTTTTTTATTATTTATCATAATTCCCCTCCTTTTTATTATCACGGCTGTCTGAATTTCACCTTATTCCGCAATGTAGTAGAGATCTCCATCCCCTGTCTATTCAATCTATCTAACTTTTTCCTCAGAAATAATACAATATCAATATTGCCGACATTTTTCGTAAAATTAACTCCATAATTCAAAATGCCATCTTGATTATCAACAGGGTCATTTAATGTCCCATCATTTTCATTGACATCCAGAACATTATTGTTATTACTATCCTCTGTTCCTATATGATTGGCCATTACTCTTCCTGTTGTGCGGTTAATAGAAACCACTGTTGAACCGTCAGCAGCGAGAAAATTAAGTGTTGTCGTAGTCAGGGAAAGCAATGTAAGCGGAAATATATTAGGCTGACTGTAAAAAGTAATATTTGGGCCGTAATCCGCGTAGCGGCGCAATTGGTTAACACCAAAAGCTGTTGTATATGGACAGTAAACTACTACAGAACGCCAGCTGACAAAATTATTCACATCCAGATGAACATAATTATTTAATGGGCTTCCGTCTTCACCCATATCAGCGTTACTACCTCGAGCAGAAGCAAACCATAACCCTTGAGTATATTGACCGTTTATGGGGTCAATAAATGTAAATATTTCCGTATTACCGCTTGATGCTTCAACAAGTTCGTTGAACATTTCGGTCATTGCCTTGCGGGCATTAATGTATAAATCAGCCTGCGCACCGGAAATAATCCAGGTATTTCTCGATGAAGTCAGCAATGCCATAAGAGCTACAATAATAAATACAGAAATACCGCTTACAATTAAAATTTCAATCAGTGTAATGGCTTTCTTTGATTTTAAAATTATTCTCATTGTTTCCCACCGTTATTTTATATATTTACCTGGCAGTTAAAAGAGTAGTTATCTGCTCTGTAAATGTCCGGTTCCCCCTCCCCTGCCAGGTCACGGTAACAGTAACTTGTATCGGATCAGCTGCAGCACTCAAATAATCAACCCTTATTGTTTCCTGGTTTAAATTACTAAATCCGGCTACAGTTCCTCCATCCGGATACATGGACGTTAAGTTAGCAACATCAAAAGGATCAATATTACGCATGTTCTCAAGCACAGAACGCGCGTCATTTACTGCTACCACAGAATTACTCAGCTGTTCTAAAAGTGTTAGACTTACGCCGTTAACACTCAAAAACCCGGCAATAATACCTCCAAGCAGCAATAAAACTACCATTATCTCAACTAGAGTAAAACCTCTTTTAAACCTTAAGGAAAATTTTCCCATTAAAAGCTTCTTTCTTTTAATATTCGCTGTATAAACTCTAAAAACCAAAACTCAGTTTTAACTGAACATAGCTTTCCAGAGGATAATCACTGCCGTCAAAGGTTCCTTCATCGCTTGAATAAGCGCCGGCAAGATCAAGATGCAGGCTGAGCAAATCTAATCCAATCCCTGCTGTGTAAACCAACCCTACATCACTTTCCGCCATGTTCTTATATGCTCCGGCGCGCAGGGCCAAAAAGCGCAGGAAAAGCCATTCCGCTCCCATAGAAAAATACTGCGTGTCATATCCCGGAAACACTGTCTCCTGTTTTATAATATCATAATCAGCTTCAAGTGTAAATCCCTCATAGGGGATAAACGCCACACCTGCTGTAACTGACGGGTCAAGTGTTACATCAGCGAATTTTCTCCCTGCAACGGTAGGTCCGTCAAATTCCGGAGAATTTATATTGCGCGCGACAAGTCCAAAATTAAACCTCTTTATTCTGTACATCGCTCCAATATCTACGCCGAAATTAATGCTTTCTTTATAATTCTTATCCGCGTCATCAAGAATATCACCAGAGTCCTTATTAAAAACAACTACTTCAGTCCCGTAAACATACCCCTGCATTAATTTGATGTTACCTCCGATAGAGAAATTTTCATTTAAGGCTTTTCCGTAGGACAGCGGTATCTCAACCAGTCCAAAACCTTCCAAAGAAGCTGAGGTTGTATTGTCTTCGAGATCTCCTCCTCCACTTTCCGACAGCTGAACAATTGTATCTAAAATATCTACTGTACCCTGTAAATCTGACTGGTCAATGCCTGCCTGGCTCGCCATATAGTCCAGCCTTTTAACAGACTCGACGCTTAAGTTTGCCCCGGTTGGATTGGTAAGTTGTGTTATCTGCGCAACAGTAAACAGGCTATGAGTATACCCAGCACTAACGTATCCTGCTGGCATTGAAACTAAATCAATTTCTGCAGAAACTCCTCCAACTCCGGATATTCCTAGATTAGTTGTATCAACATTTATCACGCGTGCATTTGCCTGTAAAAACCCGTATCCGCCAATAGCAAAATGCCCCATGCCGATAGAACCGCCTGCACTGCTATTAATCGTGATCGCGTTGCCGGGTGAATCTATCTTGTTTAATATCTCCGCAACTTTGACAATATTCTGCACATCAGTGGCATTATCCACGTTATTGCTGCTTAGGTCTAGCGTATCAATACTGGAAAGATCATCGAGAAGCTGTCCC
>DAOVNL010000086.1 GCA_030630245.1 Candidatus Omnitrophota bacterium
ATAAGGAGGAATACGAAAGCCGTATTTTTTCACTGTGCCCGGCCCGGCATTATAACAGGCCAGAAGTAAATCATCATAAGAGGCATTCAATTCATTTTCATGTTTATTAAGATACCCTTTTATCCATGCCAAAAATCTGGTTCCCACAATAATATTTTTTTCAGTGTTAAATGAATCCTCGTCGAAAGACCAGGAAACCCGCAGAAAATCCCGACAGATCCAATCCCATGTAGGCCGTGTTATTTGCATAAGCCCGCGCGCATCCGCAAGGCTTTGAGCATAGGGATTAAAACTGCTTTCTGCCTCAATCACCCGGTATATCAGCTCCGAGGAGAGCTGATAATTCTGAGATGCCGCGTCAATAATCTCTTTCAGATCATCGGCATAAATAAATGGTAGAAGAATTAAATTAAAAATTAAGGCAAAAAAAATGACGAGAAAGGTAATCCGAGGAATTTTATATAGTTTTATAATCCATTTAATAAGTAGGCGCAAAAAATCCATTAATTTCTTCCTTTTGTGCTATATGTTGAGCGGTTCATTCCTCTGCCCACTACATATAGTATAGCACATTATAAAAGTTTTTACAAATACTTTAACTTATTGCACTATAATATGTTACTATTATGGATTATATTTTATTTCCAGGATGGTTATATTTTCCGTATTCCTTAAGTGAGGTAAAATAGGCAAAAACTTCCTGCAGGCTTAAACTTTGACCTATGCCTTTAACTGAGCCAATAAAATGACCACCATCAAAAGAAGCATTTTTAATACATCTTTTGGTCTTTTCTTCTATGGTTTGCCCATCATCATATCCGGCAATATCGATATTGCCGAACAAAAGCAGGTTTTTTGCGTATGTTTTTTTCAAAATACCGATATTCATACCGCAAAGCGGGTCTATGGGATGGATACCGTCAATGCCAAAATTAATCAGAGAATCTAATATTTCTGTGATATTGCCGCGCGAATGCAAAATAACCTTTATTCCTTTTTCCTTGAGCGGCTCTATTGATCTTTGAATCCTCGGCAGCCATTGCTGCTCTAAAAACACCTTTGAAAACATAAGCCCTTTATCATAGGCAATATCGTCATTAATAAAAAATATCCGCCCCAGATCAGCATTCGCAAACAGAAGCGCCCGCTGATATAAATTCTCCGCATATATATCAATGAGCCTTTCAATCTCTATCAATTCAACATACATTTTTTTGCAGAATTCCTCATAGCCAAGCGTTTTATAGGCAGCACTTAAGATCCCTTCTGCTGACATAGCCAAATAAGTATGGGGCTCAAAAAACCTTTGCTGCTGCCTGAAATCCTCCATCTCTTCATTGAGTTCATCATTACTTAGAACTTCCATCTTCGGCTCGCGAAAGGCGAATTTCTGCAGTCTTTTTAAAAATCCTTCATGGCGGTAATTTCTACGCCTTTCAAACTGCCAGCAAACATCAATGCCTAGCTCATGATAGGCTTTTACTTTTTCGCTAATTGTAATATCCTTGCTATGGCTGAAATATCGAAAAACTTTAGGGTTATCAATAAAATCACAGATTGGAACACGATCAGCTTCCTGAAAATTTAGGGCGAGTTTTATTCTATTATTAAGAGTTTCATCAAGCATAAATCAACTCTGCGTATCCGGGTTAAGATATTGTTTTTAAAAACGCCCTGATCTGCCTGGCGCTTATCACCTTGAGCTTCTTCCCCATTGACAAAGCTATCACCTGCATTTTTGCCATCTGTTCGGCTAATATTGTATGAGTATAGGCTTCTTTTAAATTTTTGCCTACGCAAAGCAGGCCATGATTCCTTAAATAAATGACATTACTCTTTGCGGCAGCCTGCCCCACTTTACTTGCCAGCTTTTCTGTCCCCGGGCAAATATAATCTATAATACAAATCTCAGAGCCGATACCTAAAATGAATTCAGGCCCGGCAAGTTCAGGCTTTACAGAACAGTTTATAAGTGTGGTGGCGTATAGGGGGTGCGTATGTATAACGCATCTAATATCCGGACGCGCACGATAACAAAAAGCGTGCATTCTGAATTCACAACTTGGACGGGAAGAATTTTTCTTGTGACTTAGAGTAGCAATATCAACACCCACAAAATCTCCTCGCCCTGCTTCTTCCATAAAACATCCGCTGGCCTTGATTAGCATAGATCTGCCCTGCCTGATGCTGATATTACCCGAAGACGCGTGGACAAGGCCATTCCGGGCAATCAAACGCGAGTATTTTATAAGTTCTTTATATTTATCCATAGCTAATTTTAAAAACTACCACACATAGCGGCTTTTGTCAAAAAAATTTGCAAAACAAGGAATTTTTCGCTATACTAAATTAACATTTAAAACAACTGAAAAGCCCGCATCCATATTCCGCGATAAAGAAGATTTCCGCGCGGCTTTGAAAACTCAAATTTTTGGAGGAAAATATGCTTTTTAAAAATTTAAGAAAACACACTAAAACAATCGTATGGGCTGTCGCGATATTTATTGTGCCGGCTTTTGTAATTTGGAATATTGGCAGCGCGGTAAGCAAGCGCCGAAGCGGATTTGCCGGCAAAATTTTTAATAAGAAAGTGCCCTGGAAGGATTTTACCCTGGAAAAGCATGCCGTCCGCAACGATATCTGGATGCGCTATGGAGACCAGCCTGAACAATATACCAACATTGACGAGCAAACCTGGACGCGCTTGATCATCCTGGAAGAGGCAAAAAAAGCAAAAATAAAAGTAAGCAATAAGAACTTGCTTGAATTCATAAAAAATCTACCGGTATTTAAATATGCTGATCTGGCTCCCGCGAACTATGCCATGATCATTACCCGCGTTTTTCAGCAAACACCGTCCGAATTTGAAAGCGGGGTCCGTCATTCTATCATGATAAACAAATTTATGGAAAAACTAACCGAAGGCTTTATAGTAAGCGATATGGAAGTTGAAAATGCCTACAGACAGGAATTCGAACAAGCCTCTGCTTCTTACATACTGATAGAGCCTGAAGCCTTCCAGGAGGCAGTACTGACAGATAACGAAGAAGACCTTAAAGGTTATTATGAAAATAATAAGGAAAAGTTTAAAAAGCAGGAACAGGTAAATGTCAAATATGTCCAAATAAAGCTTGAGCAATTTAAAGACGCGATCCGGATAACAGACGAACGCGTAAAAAAATATTACGAAAACAATAAAAAAGAGTTCAAAATAGAAAAAGATGATGCCAAGAAAGACTCCCCGGCTGAGTATAAAAGTTTTGAGCAGGTATCCGGCTCAATAAAGGATAAATTAACGGAAAAAGAGATGCTCAACCAGGCCTCAGGCCTTTCCAGAACTATTATGAATAAACTGTACGGCGATGTAAGTTTTGACGCGGTGGCCGAAGAGCATGGCCTTGCCGCTAAGGAAACCGGCCCTTTTTCCATGTTTGATCAGATCCCGGATATCGGCCTGAGTTTTCCGTTTCTAAAAGCGGCATTCTCCTTAAAAACAGGAGAGGTAAGCCAGATAATAAAAATGCCTACTGCTTTTTATATTTTAAAGCCTATTAAAAAGATCGAACCCTATATACCTGGATATGAAGATGTGAAACTTGAGGTCAAAGAACTTTATAAAAAAGCGCAGTCTCAGGAACTTGCCAGGCAAAAAGGCGAGCAAGTGCGGTCTGAGATTATTGACCTTATAAAGGAAAAGAAAATTAGTTTTAAAAAGGCGTCTAAAGAATTAGGTTTTACCGTGAAAGAGGCCGACAATATTACCCGCGCGGGATATGTCCCGGAACTGGGTTTTAGCAAAGAATTTACTGCGGCTGCTTTTAGACTAAATAAAGATGATATATCAGCTTTGGTCAAAACTCAACCAGGGTTTTGTTTAATACAGTTAAATGAAATAAAACCGGTAGATATGGATAAATTCAAGGAGAAAAAAGCCGAATACTCAATAAAAATTCTCAACACAAAAAAGGGAGAATTTCTGAATAACTGGTTTGAGACTGTTAAACTAAAAGCAAACGCTCAAAGTTATCTTGATAAAGAACAAATATAATGAAAAAAATCGTTCTTGCCTCGGCATCTCCCCGCCGCAAAGAGCTCTTGGAAAAAGCAGGCCTTAATATCCGCGTTCAGCCAAGCAATATCAAGGAAGGCAGAAACACCTGTCCCTCGGTTGAGCACTACTGTATTAGCCTTGCATTATCTAAAGCAGAAAATGCAGCCTCAAAACAAGGCAACGCTATAGTGATCGCCGCCGATACAATAGTTGTTCATAATAACAGAATATTCGGAAAGCCAAAAAATATCCGCGACGCGAAAAGGATACTTTCCGCCCTAAGCGGAACCAAACACTTTGTTTATACAGCAATAGCAGTAATTGACACAGCAAAAAAGAGAAGAATCGTCGACATAGAAAAATCAACGATTTTCGCCAGGAAATTATCCTCACGGCAAATCAATATATTTTCCAGGAAAAACCACGATAAGGCCGGAGCATACGCTGTTCAGGAAAAATCCGATAAACTTGTGCGAAAAATCGAAGGGGATTTTTATAATGTGGTTGGGCTTCCTATCAGTAAGTTACGCGGTATATTAATGGGATTCAATATAAAAATGAAAAATTTAAAAGCAAACAATCAGAAAGGATCATAAGTCTTTTTGAACCTCATTGATTTCTTCATCTTTTCCACGTATTGGAAATAAGGACAGCATTTACAAGATCCATAGCGTTTAACAAACTTGCAAAGATTTACCGCTTTTGAATGATGAAGCGCAAACATCTCCCGCTCAGTCAGGTCTTTACCTTCCTCACGCGCGATTTTTGCCTGCTTTTCAAGCCTTTTTTCAGCTTCATTGCTGCGCATGGTAC
>DAOVNL010000107.1 GCA_030630245.1 Candidatus Omnitrophota bacterium
AAGTAAAAAACTTAAGATACTTGTACCTGTTGCCAGCTTATTTTTGCTTTTGCTAAGAGCTATGAGCCATGAGCTAAGTTGCTTTTCACTTTTTCCTTTTTACTTATTTTTCATCCATTAGTTTCAAGGAGCAAAAATCTCCGCACATTGTACAGACATCCTTTACTTTTGGTGTAGAGGATGCTCTGCCCATCCTGGCTTTTTGCGGATCAAATGACATAGCAATTTGCTGCTGCCATTTTCTTTTCATTCTGGCGGTGCTCATTATTTTATCCTTAGCCCACGCCTGAGCGCTCCCTCTGGCAAGGTCGCCGCTGTGAGCAGCTATTTTACTGGCAATTACTCCCTGCTTTATGTCTTCCAGCTCAGGAAGCTTAAGATGTTCAGCGGGAGTGACAAAACACAGGTAATCCGCGCCGTGCGCAGCAGCAATGCCTGATCCGATGGCAGCGCTTATGTGGTCATAACCGAGGCCGATGTCAGTTACCAGCGGCCCAAGAACATAGAACGGAGCTCCGTGACAATACTTTTTCTGCAGAGTAATATTTTTTTTAATCTGGTTTATCGGTATATGGCCAGGACCCTCGATTATAACCTGCACGCCGTTTTTTTGAGCCTTTTCAGCCAGCATTCCCAGCAGTTTCAACTCGGCTATTTGCGGCCTGTCGGTTGCATCCAGCACCGTTCCCGGCCTCAGGCCGTCACCAAGGCTTAAAGTTATATCATAAACTCTTGCGATTTTAAGGACATCATCAAAGTACTCAAATAGAGGGTTTTCCTTTTTATTTCTCTTGATCCAACTGGCAGTTATGGCCCCGCCCCGGCTTACTATGCCCATGAGACGCGGATAATTATTGAGGCAATTTAGAGTTTTTTTGGTTATTCCGCAGTGAATGGTAAAAAAATCCACCCCGTTTTCAGCCTGTGTTTTCAATACCTCGAAAATATCATTCCTGGTCATTTTAAAAAAAGACCCGTATTTTTTTTGCGCGTTTATGGCGGCCTCATATATAGGCACAGTGCCTAAGGGGACGCTTGAATGTGCCAGTATGGAATTCTGGATCTTTCTGATATTACCCCCGACGCTTAGATCCATTACGGTATCCGCGCCGAAAGATATGGCGGTTTTTAACTTTTTGATCTCCCCCTTCAGGTTAATATTATCCGGAGATGAACCGATGTTGGCGTTTATTTTGACACTCATCATTCTGCCGATGCCGCAGGGAGATTTAATATTGCGTTTGCGGTTAGCCGGTATAACCACCTTGCCCTCGGCAATAAGTTTTATGAGCAGTTTTTTATCGATGTTTTCTTTTTTGGCGATTTTGCCGATCAAGGAAGTGCTTTTTCCTGCTCTTGCGATATCAACTAATGTTCTCATTTTTATTTTTCAGCTTAAGGGTTAAAGGAATAGTAATACAAGAGGATTTGCAGGTTTACAATTAATGAAAAGCAGATTATTTTTACAAGAATAAAATTGCAGGACAGAATTTATAAACCCTAAGGCATGCTTTTATATGCAAAATGTTTAAATCGATAAATGCGGCTCTCAATCAATAAATCAAGATGAATTGCTTATCCGGGCTGCGCGCAATTATTGTCCTATAATTATTCTTAAAAGCGTAAAACAATCCGTTATACTCAATCCGGGCAAAACGTAACCGGAGGCAATCCTTTAATATAAATCTCTGCTTTATTCAAAAGCAAATCCAAAATTCTTATTTATTATTACACAATTCTGTGATTTTTTCAATAGCTTCTTTTTCTATATGGTAAATCCTATACCTAAGCTTCTTGAACCTCATCGAGGTTTTCCTGTCAAAAAGCTTGAAGAATTCTTCTAATACCCTGACTGACTCCTTAACTCTCTGGGCGTTAGCCAGGAATATGTCCGTGATGTTCTTTCTTTTAAACTCTGTGCTTATAGACTTTTTTCCGACATCTTCTATTATTTGCCGCTCTTTTAAAATGATTACGTTCAGGTCAAAACCGCTTTCTTTGATGTATTCGGTTATCTCGTGCCGGATCTTCCTGGTTCGCGCGGTCAATTTTTTATCATCGGCAATAAACCTTAATATATCCTCAACAACACGCAAACCTTCTTTTAATCGATTCAGATTAGCGTCAATAAGCCTGCGGATTTTATTATTAAAGTATGTTTTTTTTAACAATTTTTTCTATTATTTTAGAAGTTGAGTAATCTTTAAGAAATTTTGCCTTGAGTACTTTTCCGCCGTACTTCTTCAATATATCGGCGCCGACAATACTGCCTGTTTTCCAGTCAGACCCTTTAATTAATATATCCGGCTTAAGTTTTTTTATCAGGTTAAGCGGTGTTGACTCATTAAACACCGTTACGAAATCAACGCTTTGCAGCGCCGCTATAACGCCCGCGCGATCACGTTCTGATATAATGGGCCTGGAACTGCCTTTGATTCTTTTTACGGAGGCGGTGCTGTTCACGGCAACGATTAAAATGTCGCCTTTTTCCCTGGCCTCCTCCAGATATTTTACATGCCCGTAATGAATAATGTCAAAACAGCCGTTGGTAAAAACTATTTTTTTGCCCTGCGTTTTTAATTTTGCGACGATATCCTTAAGTTTCTCTGCTCTCTTTATTTTTGCTTTGATCATGATACTATTGTGTCTTCTACCATTTTGCAAACAGTATGAATTATTAAAATGTGTGCTTCCTGGATATGCGGGGTGTTTTTTGATTGAATCAACAGTGATATATCCGTAGTTTCAATTAAATTTGTTCCGTTTTGGCCGCTCAGCGCTATTGACGTTAAGCCCATTTCACGCGCGGTGTTAAGCCCGCGGATCACATTTGGGGCTTGTCCGCTGGTGGAAATACCGATAGCAATATCACCTTTTCTGCCCAGCGCCTCAATCTGCCTTTTAAAGATCATATCGAAATCATAATCGTTAGCCAAGGCAGTTAAGGTTGAAGTGTTTGTAGTCAGAGCTATCGCCGGCAGCCCCTTGCGTTCCTTTTTGAACCTTCCTACAAGTTCGGCGGCAAAATGCTGGGCATCGGCGGCACTGCCCCCGTTGCCGAATATCAATACTTTCGCATTGTTTTTAAAAGCGTTTATTATCGCCCGGCTGATCAACTGTATCTCATCAGGAGGATCTTTGACAAGAGAACTGATCAAATGCGCTGATTCGGCAAGATAATTTTTGATAGCATCCTTCATTATAAAGCCTTTATCTTAAAAAAGGAATTTCCTGTTTGATTTTTTTACTTTTATCCTGATCTCGCGGAGCTATTTTAGTTACGTGCACATTAACAAGCACAGGTTTATCGATTCCGGAAAGCAGCTCCTGAACCTGCCCCTGTATTACGGACTGTATTCTTTCTGTTATGCTGGGAATATTGGATGTGGACCAAAGAATTACTCTGCTTTCAATTTCAATGCCGCGTCTTGTTACAAGGACATCAGAGCGCAGCTCCTTTACGTCGGGAAGCTGCTGTGTAAGGCGGCGGATAAAATCTTCGATGGCGCTAAGCGAAATGATCACCTGTCCTTCATTAGTGGAATAGCCTATGGTTTTTTCCGCCTGAAATTTCTTAAATGAAAAGTTGGCAAGCGATAAGGTTACAAGAATCAATAATATTCCGCTTAATCCCACTACCAAATATAAATTTGAAAAACCCAGAAGAGGATCCAGAAGAATGGATAAATCGTAATGCCCTTCCATATGCAGCGCGATAAATATTAAACATAGGCCGATTATGGTAAAAATCAATGTGTAAAAGAAAACAATTATTTTGCTGAATAAGCGCATAAAATCCCCCTTTTTTTATTCCGCAGGTTCCTCGGAATGGATGTCTCCTATATTTACATTGACTTCGGTAACACTTAGGCCGGTCATCTCCTCGATGGCTGTGCTGATGTTTTCCTGTACAACATTGGCTACATCAGGAATGGTTATTCCGAATTTTACAATAATTGTAACACCGACTTTTACTTCTCCCTCAGTTATATCCAGGTTTATTCCCTTGTTGTTATACCCCTTTCTGAAAAAATCCAGCAGCATTGTTATGGGATTACTTTTTATATTTTCCACCCCATCAACTTGAAGCGCGGCATTTCTTGTGATCGAAGCAATCACCTCGTTATTGATCTTCAATGTCCCCAAATCGGTCTTTTTTTCTTTCTCAGCCACGGCTCCCCCTTTTTAAACTTTGTTCTCTAATAATTTTTCCGCAAAATCAGTATAGTATTTCCCTCTAAGAAACTGCGGGTTGTTAAATACATATTTATGGAACGGTATTGTGGTTTTTATCGGACTGATCACGAATTCATCAAGGGCGCGCTGCATGACTTTGATGGCCTCTTTTCTGTCTTTGCCATGGGATATAAGCTTAGCGATCATTGAATCGTAA
>DAOVNL010000183.1 GCA_030630245.1 Candidatus Omnitrophota bacterium
ACCCCGTCCACCTTATCGCCCAGGTAAGACTCAGCGTCTTCTTTTACCTTTTGCAGGATAAAAGCGGATATCTGCTGCGGTGTATATTTTTTACCGAACACATCGAATTTATAATCAGAGCCCATTTTTCTTTTTGCCGCCTGTATTGTACCCTGGGCATTGATCGCTGCCTGGCGGCGCGCAGGTTCACCTACCAAACGCTGTCCGTCTTTTGTAAAAGCAACGTAAGAAGGAAACGCTTTTCCTCCCCCTACCGTAGTACCCTCAGCAGACGGTATTATTGTCGGCCTGCCGCCTTCCATGAAAGCCGCGGCTGAGTTTGAAGTTCCCAAATCAATTCCAATTACTTTTGCCATTTTAAAACCCTCCCCTTTTCATTACTCCATTTCACTGTCTTGTTGTATCGCGTTTTCTTGTTCTGTTTCTTCTTCCTTTATTAACTCTTCTTTTGCCTTTGTTACCTTTACCTTAGCCGTCCTGAGCACTCTTTCATTCAAAAGGTATCCTTTTTCAAGCTCCTCAATTACCGTATTCTCAGGATATTCATCTGAAACAACTTGCATAAGCGCCTCATGGAAAGCAGGGTCAAACGGTTTGCCCTGTGCTTCTATCTCTGTTACGCCTTTATCTTTCAGAAGATCAAGCAGCCGCTTTAAGATCATTTCCACGCCTTTGTGCAAAACATCAAATTCTTTTGTCTGATCGGCCGCGGTAAAAGCACGCTTAAAATCATCCACAAAAGGAATAAGTTCACCGATTATCAGTTCATTCGAGAATTTAAGAAAAACTATCTTGTCCCGCTCCATACGTTTTCTGGTATTTTCAATGTCTGCCTGCAAACGCAGCATTTTCTCCATGACCTCTTTTTCTTTTTCTTTAAGCTGTATATATTCTTCCTCAGCTATATTGACCATCTTTTCCTTAGGTTTCTTCTCTTCTTCTTTATGCTTTACTTCTTTTTTCATAATTCTATCACCTTAAATAACAAACTGGTTTAAAGCCTCACTAAGCATTTCAGATACATATTCTACCGTGGCAATCGTCTTTCCGTAATCCATACGTTTGGGGCCGATAATACCAAGACCGCCGATTATCTGATTATCGATCTCATAAGTCCCGAGAACAATCGCGCAATTGTTCATAAAGTTATGCGGGTTTTCCTTACCGATAAAAACCCGGATTTTCCTGTTTGCGCCGTCCTCCTGCATAACCTCATGTATAAGTGAGGTCAATGTGACTTTTTCATCCAAAAGTTTAATTAAAAAACAGACCATATCCGAGTTATCGGATTCCGGCAAATTTAAAAAATTACTCACCCCCTCCAGATAAAAACGCATCTCTTCATCTATAAGAGAGTTTGAATCGATCAATTCCATAGACTGTTTCAAAATAAGAAAAAACGAATCTCTTTCCTGAATCATCATTTTACGCAGTTTTATTTTAATATTTACCAAGGGAACGTTTTCAAGCTGCGCGTTCATAAAATTCTGGATCTTTTTTATTTTTTCCTGGTCGATCTTAAAATCAAAATTAACAACCGAGGTTCTTGTAATTCCTGTATTAGTAATAAGCGTCACGCAAACTTTCCTCAGGCTAAGCAGCGTAAATTGTATGCGTTTAAAACACGTTTTTTTTATCTCCGGCTGAGAAACCACCCCCGCATAATGTGTGAAATCAGAAAGCACTTTTGAGGTTTTTCTTATTACTTCCTCAAAAACCAGCTGTTTTGCCAGATATTCCCTGCTTATATTTGACTGTTCCTGAGGCGTAAGGCCTGCTGTCTGCACAAGCTTATCAACATAATAACGGTATCCCTTATCTGTAGGTACTCTGCCGGCTGACGTATGCAAATGCGTTATAAGCCCGCGCTCTTCAAGATCAGCCATTACGTTCCTGACTGAAGCAGGACATAAGCCTATTTTGTATTTCCAGCATATTGAGCGAGAACTCACAGGACTGCCGCTTGTAATATAATTATTGATGATGATTCGAAGAATTTTTTCTCTTCTTTGCTCGGCATCAATCCTCATTTTTACTCCTATATTAGCACTCTAGGTAAAAGAGTGCTAATATATTAGCATAAGATTCAAATTTCTGTCAAGACCTTTTTTGCGATTAAAACAGGCAGCTTTGCTTCAACGTAAACACCGTTATTTCGGTACTCACAATACAAAACTTTACCCTGTTCATGGAGAGTATTAAGCAGGTTTATTTTGCTGTGTTTCAGGAAGATTTTTACCGTGGTGGTAGTACTGACCAGATTTTGTTCAATACGCCCGATCAGGTAGTCCGTATTTATTTTCTGCTTCGCGGATATAGCCACACAATTATTGAACTTTCTTTCAAAACGTTCGATTATTCTCTTGCTTGTTTGTTCCTCAACATCCCCGAAATTATCGATCTTATTAAGCACATAAATGATCGGCTTATCCTGAGCTCCCAGCTCCCTCAAAACCTCCCAGACAGCGTCGTGGTGCTGAACAATGAGTTCGCTTGATACATCAAGCACAACAAGCAGCAGGTCTGCCTCCCTTACCTCTTCAAGCGTTGCCTTAAACGCATCAATTAGATGATGCGGAAGTTTATTCAAAAAACCTACTGTATCCGAAATTAGGACCTTTAGATTATTAGCAGGAAGGGTCACTTTCTTTATCACAGGATCAAGCGTAGAGAACATCTCGTTCTTTGCTTTTACCTGCGCGCTGCTAAGCGCATTAAGCAAGGTTGATTTACCGGCATTGGTATAACCGACAAGAGCAATTGTAGAAAGCGCGTTTTCAACGCGCCGCTTGCGCAAATGTACCCGCCGTCTTTCCAGCGCCTTAATATCTTTTTTAAGCAGGTCAATACGCTTTCTTATTCTTCGTCTGTCAATTTCAAGCTTTTGTTCGCCCGGCCCCCGTGTTCCTATGCCGCCGCCCAAGCGGGAAAGCGCTATGCCCTTGCCCATGAGCCTGGGCAGAAGATACTGCAGTTGGGCCAGCTCAACCTGAATTTTACCCTCCTGTGTTTTCGCGTGACGGGCAAATATA
>DAOVNL010000005.1 GCA_030630245.1 Candidatus Omnitrophota bacterium
CGGAAAGCCCCCTGCCGATCATACCCGGCAGATTAGGCATCACTCTGATTACAGCCGCATTTTCTTTAAGTAATTTTTCAATATGCGCTGTGGTAATTCCGGCAGCAATGGATACTAACACATGCGCCGCCGTTACCTCATTTTTAATATCCGCAAGCACCTTGTCCATGTCCTGAGGTTTAACGCAAATAATAATGATATTACTTAGTTTTGTCAATTGTTTAAGCTCGCTTTTTTTTACACCATATTTTTTTGATATTTTTCTTAAACGAGCTTTATTTTTTTCATAAACATATACACAAAAATCCTGTCCGCTTTGAAGCCCTTTGATAACGGCCTCTCCCATATTCCCCGCGCCGATTATTCCAACATTAACTTTTTTCAATTTAACCTCCAAAAATCGCGCTCCCCAAACGAATCATATTAGAGCCTTCTTCAATAGCTATTTTATAGTCATTGCTCATTCCCATTGACAAAACACTCATTCGGGGATGGCCATTTTCTTCTAAGATTTCATTCTGAGCATCAAAGAGCTGTTTTAAGGCACGGAACTCATCCCTCACTAAATCTTCGTTATTGCTAAACTCAGCAATCCCCATAAGGCCTTTAATGTTCAAAAACGGATATTCAAACGCCTGA
Organism: Candidatus Omnitrophota bacterium; assembly: GCA_030630245.1. Classification (GTDB taxonomy): domain Bacteria; phylum Omnitrophota; class Gorgyraeia; order B26-G9; family B26-G9; genus JAGLQQ01. The sequence continues at coordinate 640 of DAOVNL010000005.1, forward strand.
TGCAGGAAATCACGCGCATGCGCGGCATCAAACCCAAACTTTGAGTCTTCTTTTGAGATATTCACCTGCAATAAAAGATCAACTTTCCTGTTTATTTTCTTTGCCTGTTCGTTTATTAAATCAATAAGGTTCAGGCTGTCAACAGATTGTATCATGGAAGCATAGCGAAGGACACTTTTAATTTTGTTAGTTTGCAAATGTCCGATAAAGTGCCATTTTATCTTTTGGAATTGGGCAGCCGGCAGGATATTTTGCAGCGCGCCGTATTTTTTGCGCATCTCCTGGAATCGATTTTCACCTATTTCATAACAACCGCATCTTAGAGCCTCTGCCGCATCTTCGATTCCGGCATATTTAGTAACACAAATAAGATGAATATCCTCTATACTTCTTTTGTTCTTTTGAGCAGCTTGGTCAATACTGCTTCTAAGCAGCTCTAAACGCTTTTTTATCGGATTCATAGTTTTTTAAGGTAATAAATCAGGCATGAACACAAATTTTATTCTTTCCCTCGGCTTTAGCCTTGTACAGGGATTCATCGGCATTGCGTACCAGATCCTCTTTGCTCATTCCCGGTTGAAAATAAGCAACCCCCCCGCTAATTGTCATCTTTTTCTTTTTCGTACCCTTACCGGTTTCAAAACTCAGAGCCTCGACCGAAGCCCTGATCTTCTCTGCGACATGTACAGCCTTATCAAGCTTTGTCTCCGGCAATATGACCGCGAATTCTTCTCCGCCATAACGGCACGCGATATCAACTCTACGCACAGTTTTCTTTATTTCTTTTGCGATCCGGCTTAACACCATATCTCCCATAGGATGCCCATAAGTATCATTAAACGCTTTAAAAGCATCTATATCAAACATTATCATTGATAAAGGACGCGGATAACGCTGCACACGGGTAACTTCAGTCTGCAGATGCGTCTGAAAATAACGATGGTTAAACAGATTAGTAAGCCCGTCTGTAATCGCCAGATTTTTAACCTCTCCGTAAAGCTGAGCGTTCTCAATGGCAATAGCCGCATAGTTACAGATTACGGTTAAAAACCGTAAATCCTCTTCAATGAAAATATTTTTCTGCCCGGGTATTGTTTTATCAGTCATGTTAATAACACCCAGCACCCTGTTTTTTACTTTTAAAGGGATACAAAGCAATGATTTCGTCTCATACTGAGGCAGGTTAGCGCGTCCAAACATGTCATCATTTTCAATATCTGAGATAATGACCGGTTCTCCGTTTTGCGCCACCCATCCGCTTATAGCCTGTCCAAGCTTTATTTTTGTTTTTCTTATCACCGCGTCATCAAGTCCGATTGCCGCCTTGATAGAGAGCGTTTCCTCATCTTCATCGATAAGCATAAGCGAGCAAATATTAACCTTGAGCACATCGCTAATCCTATCCACAATAAAATTACTCAGCTCCTCAAGGTTTAAAATAGAGCTCATAGCATGAGCGATTTGCAGCATCGTCTCCAGCTTGCTCTTTTCGCTTTTCAGGTTTTTCAATAATTTTTTATTCTCATACTCGAGATGTTTTTCCTCCAGCCCCCGCTTAATCACCAGTTTCACATGCCCGATATCAAAAGGCTTGGTAATGTATTCATATGCTTCTTCCTGAATAGCCTTAATTGCTGATTCGGTAGTAGGATAAGCAGTGATTAGAATCGCGCACACAGAGGGATTAAACTCCCGGATACGGTGTAAAACCGATGTACCCTCAAGATCGGGCAGTTTCAAATCAATAATCGCGACATCAAAATTGTTTTCCTGCGCATGGCTTATTGCCACAGCTCCGCAATCTGCCGTAACCACCTCATAGCCATCCTCTTTTAAGATCAAGCACAGCGTCTCGCGTATTACCGGCTCATCATCCACTAACAATATCTTCGCGCTTTTATTTGAATTTTTCATTTTATCTTTTTCTTTTCTTCATTTCCCGCCTACAGGCAAGCGCATGATAAAAGTTGTTCCGTGCCCTAGCTTACTTTCAACATCTATCATGCCATTGTGATTTTCTATTATCTCTTTAACAATGGCAAGCCCAATGCCTACGCCTTTGACCTTTGTTGAAAAAAACGGCTCAAACAGTTTCTCCAGATAGCTTTTCTCAATACCGCCTCCGGTATCGCTGACTTGCGCGCTCACATAGCCGGCTTTCTGATTAATCTTGATACTTAAGGTGCCTCCTCCAATCATGGCTTCCGCGGAATTAATAAAAAGATTCAGAAAAACCTGTCTTATCTGCAATGGGTCAAAATTCAGAAGAGGCAGATCCCTGGATATATCTTTTTCGATTTTAATATTATTAAATGAACCCTGTTGAGCGACTGTCAATATCGCCTCCTCAACGATCTTTTTTATGCATCCTTTCTCCAGATTAGGCTTTCCGATGCGGGCATGCTCAAGAATATTGGCAATAATATTATTCGCGAAAATTACTTCGTTATGGATATTGACGATAATATCGATGATTTCCGGCTCGTCTTTGATCTTGCGCAGCAAATATTCAGCGGCTACCTTTATTCCGCTTAAGGGATTACGCAATTCATGACTGATCGCCACTGCCATCTGTCCCATTGCCGCAAGCCTTTGTGAATGCAGAGAGCGCCGGGAAAAAGAATGAGTATGTTTTTTACTTTTACTCTTAAAATTATCAAGCTTTAAATTGATCTGCCGCATAAATTCCCGGCGCTGTTCCTCATTGATGCCGTCAAAGCACATCAATAACTTTTCCAAAAGCAAACCCATGTCATCTGTTTCTTCTATTATCCTGCCGACTTGCTCAATCTTTCTCATAATCTACCTACCCGCGGTTTATAGAGCTTTTATGAATGGGCAGGCGTACCGTAAAGCCTGTCCCTTCATCCAATACGCTTTTCACTTCAACAAAACCGCTATGTTTTTGTACAATATTACTGACAATTGAAAGCCCAAGCCCCACTCCCCTTGCTTTTGTAGTGAAGAAAGGCGTAAATATGCGCTCAAGGTCTTTGGGGTCAATGCCCTGACCGGTATCGATAATTTTGATTTCCAACTCTTCCGGTTTTAATCTGGTCCGTATCGTCAGTTTTCCCCCATCAGGCATTGCCTGTATAGAATTAGAAAGTAAATTAATGATAACCTGCTTGATCTGTTTACTATCCATGAGAATTTCCGGGATATTTTCATCATAATCCTTAATAACTTCAATATGAGAGTCTCTGTTTTGTAAATGCACAAAGTGCATGGTATCTTCAATAATCTTATTAATACCCGCGCGTTTATAAATCAAATGAGTAGGCCTGGAATAGGTAAGAATATTGGTTACTACATTGCTGGCATAATCAATCTCCAGCTCAATATCCTTTAAGATATTATTTATTTCTGAATCAGCCTTGTTAATCTTACCTCCCAGATAATAAATAGCCATTTTGATTCCGGTAAGCGGATTTCTTAAATCATGGCTGATCGCCGCGGCCATCTGGCCGACCGCCGCCATTTTTTCGGTCTTTATAAGCTGATCCTGAGCCTGCTGTAAACGTATATAGGCCTGTTGAGCATTGTTATATAATCTCTGAAAAAGCAAAGATAAAATCAGAATAACGGCATAAAAAAGCATAGCGGTAAAAACATCTCCTTGTAATACCCTCATCAGACTTTTTCTTATCGGCATCCAGTCTATGCCGACACGCAGCACTCCCAATAACCCTTTGTCCGTACCATGACAATGATAACAGCGTGGTTCATTGTGTATGGGTAAAGCGAAAGATAAAATATAATCCTCACCTCTGTGTTCGAAACGAGAGACTTCACGATCTTCCTCTATTGCCTGCAGGATAATTTCAGAACCAGTGGGAGTATTAATTCTACCCGGATCTGAACTATAATGGATTATCCCTTTTTCATCTGTGATATGTACACGCTTTAGGTGCTTCAGCTCTTTTAGAGCAATAAGCGTTTCCTGCACTGTTTCCATTTCACCTTTAATCATCGGCAGGTTTACGGCCTTTTCAATAGTTTTAGCAAATGCCCGGGCTTTTTCCTGCCGGTCTTCAATACAATGGCGGTAATGGGATAAACTGTGCAAACTGACTATTATCACTAAAAATATCAAACTCAGGATACCTAATATCAGGATGAATCTATTTTTCATAATTAGTCCTCTAACATACTATTGTATAAAGTCTTACGTAATTATAAATCTTACCATACATTGACTTGTTCTGTCAATAACGGCGATAATAAAAAAATTGTCAGCCATTCTTCTGAACTCGTCCGGCTTAAAGGCCATATTATAACGCTTTATTTTTAAAGTAATTAGAGAAAAAATCCTCATCCGCATGAGAAAACAGCCATTCAAGTTTTGCCTCAGCAAAACTTGTAAGATTAAAAAGAATGTTCCTGCTGCCTGAAAAATTTCTTCTCAGGAATTTAAATTTGGCTAAAAGCTGTTTTTTTTCCGCGAACGCGGCTTGAGCAAATATGGTTTGGGGTTTTGGAACAAATATGCCTACATTCACCCTTAAAGGTAAAATCATGCTTGCGTCTTTGGCCAGTTGTACTATAGCCTGGATATCCTGCTCTTGTTCACGCGGCAGGCCGATCATAAAATACAGTTTTAATTTTTTAATCCCGCATTTTTTGCTCAAAGCAATCTTGTCCAGTATCTGTTTATTTATTATTTTCTTGTTTAAGGAAAACCGCAGGGAATCACTGCCGGCCTCAGGAGCAAAGGTTATGGTTTTTTGACCGCTCACCGCCAGGGCATTTAAGAGCAGTTCCCCCACAGTCTCAACCCTTAAACTGGAAACTGAGATCAAAGCTTTTTTTCTCAATAAATATTCAACAATTTCATCTATTTTGGGGTGGTCGGTTATAGCGGCTCCCATTAATCCGATTTTATTAGTATACCGCATACCTTCATCAATCTGTTTTTTAATAACTTCAAATGACCTCGGCCGGAATTTACTATAAACTGCTCCGGTAACACAAAAATTGCATCTCCAGGGACAGCCGCGGGAAATTTCAATCAAAAAGGTATTGGAAAATTCCGTAAAAGGAGTTAATATCTTCGAAGTTGTCGGATATTTATCCATCTCCTCTATAAAAACGCCTCTTACCTTTTGCTCATCAGATACTCCCGGAACAAAAATTCCGTTGATTGAAGCGGCTTTTCGTAAAAAGTTTTTTTTCTTGCGCTGTGTATTGATATTTTCAAAACCGCTCAAAACATCCATAAACTCAGGCAATGAAACTTCTGCTTCTCCGATAAAAATACAGTCGCAAAATTTTGACAAAGCCCGAAAATTTACGGAATTTACAATGCCGCCGGCTATAACCAACGGCATTAAAGGGCGTTCGCGGATATTATCTTCCGGAAAGATCCGGCGCATAAGTTTGAAAAAATTCAGATAATCAAGCTCATAGGATATACTGAAAGCAAGCAGGTCAAAAGATCTTAAATTCCTTTCATTTTCTATGCTTTGAGGCTGTCTTCTTTTTTTTTCAAAGAAAACTCTCCCGCACAAGGTATCAGCACGTGAATTCAGGATATTATAAACAGTGTGCACACCCAGATTGCTCATTCCTACTGAATAAGAATTGGGATATATAAGCGCCGCGTTGATCCGGGCATTCTTCTTAAGAGTTACTAAGCTGATTTCCTTGCTTGTAAACGGCGCGGTAGAACTACTCACCTAAAATCCTGCGATCCTCATCTAAATAAATACCCTTTAGGTTCATTTTTAATGCTTCCGGATTGCTTGTGTTGGCCAGTCCTGTTTCCAAACTGATCAGATTTGCCTTTATAAGATTCACCAGTGACTGGTTGAAGCTAAGCATCCCCTCCTCAGCAAAACTTTGCAGCGTCTTCGACAGACGCTCAATCCTGTTTTCCCTCAAGATCTTTTGCACTGTCGGATTTACGATCATTATCTCGACTGCCGGCACCACCCCGATACCGTCAACTCTCGGCATTAAACGCTGGCAGGTGACCGCTCTTAGATTAAACGAAAGCTGCATTCTTATCATATTGTGCTGGGCGGGTGGGAAAAAATCTAAAATTCTATCAACTACCTGAGCCGTATCCGACGCGTGAAGTGTCGAAAAAACAAGGTGGCCTGTTTCGGCAGCGGCAAGCGCGGTTTGAAATGTTTCAGCATCACGCATTTCTCCGATCAAAATTATGTCAGGATCCTGGCGAATTACATAACGCAGGGCCTGCTTGAAGGACTCGGTATCAAGCCCGATCTCTCTCTGGTTTATAAGAGATTGCTTATCTTTATGAATATATTCTATCGGATCCTCAATGGTCATGATATGCGCTTTCTTAAGAGAATTAATATGGTTGATCATTGCCGCTAAGGTAGTGGATTTTCCTTGCGAACTCGCGCCTGTTATCAGTACAATACCATTGTTGAAAGCAGCAATTTTTTGAAAAATAGGAGGAAGCATTAAATCCTCAAACCCCGGGATTTTAGTTTTTACAACACGCATTACAATACCCACATCCCCGCGCTGGCGAAATACATTGACCCGAAAACGCCCCACATCAGGCAATTGATAAGAAAAGTCCACCTCGCTTTTTTTTTCAAAATCCTTACGGTGCCTTTCTCTCATCATAAAATACGCGACTTTTTCGATATCTTTATTCATCATTACAGGAAAACTTGAACTTATCAGATCCTTCTTGATCCTGAAAATAGGCGATCGCCCCACTTTAAAATGCGCGTCTGAAGCTCCCTGGCTTACCATTGACTTTAATATTTCAATAATATCTACTTCCATCTCCACCTCTTTTTTTATGCTGCCGTATTGTCAAAATATCTGAATTTAAATTACCAATAACCAATTACCAAACTACCCTGTGGTTTTTGTCTGGTTATTTGGATTTGGCCATTGGTCATTGTTTGGTTATTGCATCCTGCCTGTGCCTGCTTGTGCCCGTATGGATATAAGGGTATATCCTGCATCTTTTTACTTTTTACTTTTTACTTTTTACTTCTAACTTCATCCTGCATTATGCTGCCGGCGACTCACTACTGTTATCCGCGGTTTTGTCCATACCCATACGTTTTAATACGCGCAAAAAAGCATCAACAATATTAGGATCAAACTGCCTGCCCTTGAATCTTTTAAGTTCCTCGATAGCGATTAAAGCAGGCAAGGCCTTACGATAAGGACGGTCTGATGTCATCGCCTGATAGGCATCGGCAACAGAGAGAATTCTTGCTCCCAGCGGAATATCATCCCCTTTTAATCCCTCCGGATACCCCTGTCCGTCAATACGCTCATGATGATGATAAATAAGCGGAATTTTATCTGCCAGGCAATTTACCGGCTCAAGAATTTTTTTACCGATCACCGGATGCTTTTTGATCTCGGCATATTCCTCTTCCGTAAGCCTTCCCGGTTTAAGCAATATAGCATCCGTGATTCCGATTTTACCGATATCGTGCAGAATACCCGCGTCGCGGATAATATCGATTTCTTTAAAACTGAGCCCCATTTCTCTCGCGATATCAACAGCATATTCAGTGACCTGCCGTGAATGGCCGTGTGTATAATGATCACGCGCGTCTAAAGCTAAAGCTAACACTTTTATAGTATCGAATAACTGCAGGTTATCCGCCTGCAATCGCTGTTTGTCAACAATCTTGCGCATGGTCGTAACAATGTCTGAGGGATCAAACGGCTTACTCATATAGTCATGTGCTCCATGCTGCAGAGACTTCATCGCAGTATCTATATCAGTAAAACCGGCACTGGTAATTATATAGGCGTATTTGTTCTCTTCCTTTATATCATCGATCATCTCCTGACACCCAACATCCGGCAATTTCACATCGGCAATAATAATATTATACTGCTGAGTCTTTATGTGCCGCCTTGCCTCAGACCAGTTTTTCGCCTTAGTTACCTGATATCCTTCATTGCTAAATACCTCGCTGAAAGAATCTAAGACTCCCTGCTCATCATCGACTACCAAAATATATGTGCTATCCTTCATCCTTATCTCCTCACTTAAGCGCACCATGAATAAAATTCTCCAATCCAATCAATGGTCAGCAAACTATTATTAAAAATACTCTTCATATACTTCCCTGATCTTTGCCACTATTTTACTACGAATATTGCCCGTTGAGAACGTTTTTTTATTATCTATGTTTTTTTGCCGCAACGCGTGCATGATTAAACCAATACCGGTTGAATAGAATATATTGCTTAGGCCGGATGAACTGCTTACAAAACCGCGCGTTATCCCCATGCTCACTTTTAAACCAAGAATTTTCTCCAGCTTTTCAATTATCCCATCCATAAAAGACATGCCTCCGCAAATCACAACGCCGCACTTGACCCGGGAAATAATCCCGGCAAGCTCCAGATCCTTTTTAATAAGCAAAAGCTGTTCATTCAATTTTTTGTCAATGATGTCTTCCATCTGCTTTCGGGTTATGCTTTCATAATTAGACGCGTCTTTTTTAATAATGATCTTTTCCTCAGACGATGATTCATTACCGCTATAATTTGAGGACGCGTTCCTGTAGTGCAGTTTAAGTTCCTCTGCCTGAAGAAGGTCGATACTTAATTTGCGGGCGATCTCTCTGGTTATATCATGGCCGCCCATTGGTATCACCCCTGTATACTGCAGATTCCCCTCTTTGAAAAAAAGTATATTCACGCATCCGGCTCCCATTTCAAGCAGGATTACCCCTGCCTGCTTTTCCTGCTCGGTTAGCGTAGATAAACTGGTCGCGAATCCCGAATAAGCAACTCCCTCGACATCAAGTCCTGCCCGGTTAATCGCCTTGATCACATCCTTAACATATGAAGTTCCCCCGGTGATAATGTGCAGGTTTACTCCCAGGCGTGTACCGAAAATTCCCAGCGGGTTTTTCATTCTTTTACAACCGTCGACAATAAATTCCTGAGCCAGCGCGTGCAGGACATCTCTATCAACCGAAGCAGACAAATATTTCGCCGAATCAATGGCCCGCTGTATATCCTTTCGGCTTATTTCAACTGGCCGGTTAGATAAATTCAACATGGCCTTGGTATTGTTTCCCAGAATATGCTCACCGCTTATTGTCGTAAAAACTGAGCTGATTCTGGTGGTTTTTCTCTTAGAATGTTTTGATCCCTGGAAAGAACGCGCTTTGTTTTCCGCTTTTTTAACCACCTCTTCAATACAGCCGGCTACTTCTCCCAGATCCGTAATAACCCCTCGTTCAAGGCCTCTTGTTTTAACCATTGAGGCGTTATGAATTTCGATACGCCCCTCGGCATCAATACTGCCTATACAAACAGTAGTCTTAGCGCTGCCGATATCCAGTCCGATTACTTTGTAATAATTTTTAGCCATTATTTTTTCCCGAATACAAAATCCTTAAAACGTAAATCCACATAATATTCCTGCCTATAGTCTATGTCCATATTCTTTAGAATTCCGGCAAGGTTTTCAATCTTTTCCTTCCATTTCCGGTCGCCTATCCGGACTTCCAGTTTATCCTTAATATAAAACATCATGCTTCTCGGCTGGGTGACATCAATCTTAGTAACCTTATACTCTCGCGAGAACCCGCTCTCATCCAGCCACTTTAAAAAATCCAGGGCGTATTTTAGATTGGAATGAGCGTATGAGTGTCCTGTCTCTATCTCTGAACCGGCAAGATCACATCCGTAAATTACAGGCAGGTTTCTTCTTGGCCTTCGGCCGAGTTCACAGAGAATGTAACCATCTTTATTTACCGTAAAAAAATTCTCCGCGTAAGAGTTCTGCCGGCTGGGGCCAACAGCAATTTGGGCAACAGGCCTTCTACGCAATACCTCTACAACAAGTTTATTAGGCAGCACTCTTTTAACGATTGCTTTTTGAATATCGGAATGCTCATATTCTATATTGTCGGCGATATTTTCCAGATCTATCTTGAAAATATTAGGATTATCCTTTATGCGGGCCAAAGAATATTCCACAACATCAGGCTCCTGGTCAATAACCTCAATCTCCGTAACATTAAAATACTCTGAGGCAAGCAAAAAAGATTTCATGCCCATGCCAAGCATTACTACTGCGGCTATACCAATAATGATCAAAAGAATCTGCCCCCAGCTTCTTTTAACGGCCTCCCGCGCTTCTTTTACACTGAATTTATAAATTTTCTTTTTCTTTCTTCTTTTTCTTTTCGGTTTAAACACCTCAATCCTCCTGATTATTAATATAATGTTTAAGAAGCAAATTCTTTAAATTCCAATTTAAGGGCCGAGACTATCATCATCCGGCAAAGCCGGGGAAAATCGATCCCGCAGGCTGCTGCCGCCTTTGGAAGCAGGCTTGTCGCCGTAAATCCGGGGATAGTATTTACCTCCAGAACAACCGGACGGTAATTTGAATCAAGCATCATGTCCACCCGGGAAAAACAGCGGCAGCCCAAGAGCTTATGTGCTTTCAACGCCGTCTCCTGAGCAAAGCGGGTTATATCTAAAGATAAATCAGCGGGCACGATATAATCACTCATCCCCGGGGTATATTTAGCCTGAAAATCATAAAATTTATTCTTTGGAACTATTTCGATCACAGGCAATGGATTATCTTCAAGAATACCTACTGTTATTTCTCTGCCTTTAATATACTCCTCTATAATGATCTCCTCATCAAAAGCAAAGGCGCTCTTAAGAGCGTTAAATAAAGCCGCGGGGTTCTCGGCAATAGATAATCCTATGCTGGAACCCTCCTTCGCGGGTTTAACAACCAGAGGAAATTCCAAATTCAGCCCATGGCTTTTTAATGTTGTCTTATTAAATACTTTATATTCGGGAACAGGGATCTGATTTTGCTCAAAGATCTTTCGTGATGCTATTTTATCCATTGCCAAAACGCTGGCTCTAACGCCTGATCCTGTATACGGAATTTCAAACTCATCAAGGATCTCCTGCGCTCCCCCGTCTTCACCAAAACGTCCATGTAAAGCATTAAAGATACAGTCAACATTTACAGAACGCAATTTTTCGGTAAGCTCCTTGGCATCATCAAAATCAATAATAATAACCTGATAGCCAAGTGAGGACAAGGCCTTTTCTACAGCATCGCCTGACTTGAGAGACACCTGACGTTCGCTTGAAAATCCGCCCATTAAAATTCCGATTTTTTGCATGTTTTCCATTACCGTTTGTTCCAGATCTCCACTTCTGTTTCAAGTTTTATCCCGGAATCCTGCTTTACTTTCTCCCGCACAAGATCCATAAGCTCACGCACCTGTGAAAAAGTAGCATTACCTCTGTTTACGATAAAATTCGCGTGAATATCAGAAACCCGCGCTTGCCCTATACAGCGGCCCTTAAGTTTTGAACGCTCGATCAACGCGCCGGCGCTAATATTTTCACCCATAGGATTTTTAAAAACGCAGCCGGCGCTGCGCACGCGCATTTCCTGAGAAATCCGTCTTTTTTCAAGAAAACTTTTGATACGCTCAGCGACCTGCCCTTTCGCTTTGTTCTTTACTTTAAAATACGCTCCCACAACAATAATGCCTTTTAATTTTGACCCCCGGTATACAAACCCGGCATCATTTTTATTAAGCCTGAAAATTTTACCCCGCGCGTCCATTATTTCAAGTTCGATCAATGAATCGCTGATACTCAAATAAGGCGCGGCTGTAATTGCCGGCTGAAACGGGTTCCTGATACCGGCATTCATTATCAATGCTCCGCCGGACGTACCCGGAATACCTGCTAAAAATTCAAAACCGGAAATTCCGTTTTTTATAGAAAAATTAAGAAGGTGCGGTAAACTTACTCCGCCGCGCATATAAAGTACGTCTTCCTTAACTGAAATTTCCTTAAAAAACAAACCGCTGAGTTTTATAACCGCAATTTCCAGGCGGCCGTTATTGATCAACAGATTCGTTCCGTTGCCTATAACGCGAAAAGGCATCTCAAAAGAATTCAGAAATTTAACCGCCAGCGCTAAATCAATATTGTTTTCCGGTTCAAGAAAAACGGCTGCCATGCCCCCGATCTTTATTGAAGTATAACCGCAAAGCGGTTTATTAACCTGGAAACTGCCTTTAAAAAAAGCTTTGAGCTGCCGGCTAATATCTATTTCTTTTAATGCTTTCATTTGTCCGTTAAATTTTCCCGGCAGAGTAATTTCTGATTCAATTCCTCGGCCAGGATGCCGATATCTCCCGCGCCTAACATCATTATCATGTCGCCGGCTTTGACTGTTTCAAGCAGATAGTCTTTTACTTTTTCCCGAGGCAGAAAACAAACACTTTTATGGCCGCTCTGTTTAACTTCCTCATATATCGCTTTTGCCCCTGCCCCCTTGATAGGTGTTTCATCCGCGGCATAAATATCTGTTATCACCACATGGTCAGCATTTGCAAAGCATCTGCCGAATTCTTTTTTCAGAAACTTAGTCCGGCTGTAGCGATGCGGCTGAAAAACCCCTATAACCCTTTTTTTCCACGCCAGCGCGGCCTCAAGCGTAGCTCTTATTTCCGTTGGATGATGCGCATAATCATCGACGATCATAATACCGCCGCGGCTGTTTTTTACCTGAAATCTGCGATCCGCTCCGGTAAATAAGGCCA
>DAOVNL010000168.1 GCA_030630245.1 Candidatus Omnitrophota bacterium
CAATAAATTCCGAATCAATCAATAACGCGTACTCGGTCACAGCAGCAAGCTGGATAAGAATATAATCTATTATGGCGCCCGCCATATCTATTACAATACCCGGCGTTGAAGGTATCAGTCCCAACTGGGTAAATGCCGCGAGCGTATTCAAGTATGCTCCGGAGAGGATGCTTCCAGCTTCCTTAATTGCCGATTGATCCATTTCTGTTAATATTCCGCTATCTTCATGCTTTCCGGTGAGCATACTCGATAGAACACGAGCATCATGCTGGGGGAAAAGAAGGAGAATTACCCCGGGAGCGTCACCAAAAACCTGAAAAACAACTCCTACTACCAACGCTTCGGCGCCGCCGACAGCTTCAGGCACGCAGGAAACAGGCATAAAACCAACATGCGGTACATTCATCTCAATTCTTCTGTTAAGCAATTGAGATAATGATGTAGCCGCGTTCCCGGCGCAAATATTGGCCATCTCTTTTAAAACATCTTTTTGCTTATCAGTTAAAATAATCTTATCTTTTGACAAATTATAAACACCCCTATTTTAAACAACCATAGAAAAAATAATTTAGTGGTGTTTTTTAAATTAACTTTCCAAAACACGCTTTGCGGCTTCAAGTACGCGTGAAGGCTGGAACGGCTTAGTTACAAAGTCTTTTGCTCCCGCTTGAATTGCTTCGACAACTAACGCGTGCTGCCCCATGGCGCTTACCATAAGAATCTTAGCTTTACCGTCTTTTTCCATTATCTGCTTAACCGCACCGATCCCGTCAATGTCGCCCACTTTAGGCATAACGATATCCATAGTCACTAAGTCCGGAGAAATCTCTGTATATTTATCCACAGCTTCTTTGCCGTTCTCAGCTTCTCCCGCGACCTCATATCCCTCTTTTTTAAGGATATCGCCAATCATTTTACGCATAAAAACAGCATCATCAACAACTAAAACTTTTACTCCCATGTTCCCGTTCCTCCCTTTCATCGGTTATTCTTCTTCTTTTTTTTCACTACCCTTTACGCTTTCAACATGCTTTGACATATGCCTGATCTCTTCGGTACTCAACACCTCGTTTAAGTCAAGTAAAATCAACAATCTGTCTTCACTTTTACCCACCCCTCTCAAATACTGCTTATGAACCTCTGTATCAATAAGCGCGGGAGTGTCTTCTATATTATCCGTAGAAAGCCGCAATACTTCAGAAACCGAATCAACGATCATCCCTACGGTATCTTCTCCCACTTCCACAACCATAATTCTGGTAGAATCCGTCCTGCCCGCTGAAGGCAGATCAAGCCTCTTGGCAAGATCAATTACCGTGATTATCTTTCCTCTTAGGTTCACAACCCCCTCGATAAACACAGGCGCTTTCGGCATCCGGGTAATGGAAATAAGCTTACCGATTTCCCTTACCTGATTGATTTCTACCCCGAATTCTTCCTCCCCGATTTTAAAAACAACTAACTGAACTTCTTCTTTCATTTTCCCCACATCAGCCATATCAAATACCTCCTTAAATTTTATAATATTCGGCATGTGATTTTCTATCCACGCCTTTTTTAACCCGCCGTTAAAATCAACCCGTTTACTTATCTTTTAATTTAAATTTACCGACCATGCCCTGTAAATTTAAAGACAACCGCGCCAGTTCTTCCGAGGAAGCCGTTAGCTCCTGCATGGAAGCTGTCTGTTCTTCCGCTGAGCTTGATGCCTGCTCTGTTGCCGAAGCTGATTCCTCGGCAACTACAGCAACTTCATCTACAGCATTAACAATCTTCTGAGAATTGGAAAGCTGTGTCTGTGTAGCTGTAGTAATTTCCTTAACCTTTGCTGCTGAGAGCTGTGCCGCTTTAATGATTTCAGTCAGCGAATCAGAAACCCTCGACACAATCAAGGTGCCTTCATTAACTTCTTTTGTACCCGCTTCAATCGACTTAACCGCTTTAGGCGTTTCAACCTGAATACCCTTGATCAATCTTCCAATCCTTCTTGCCGCTTCAGCCGACCCCTCCGCGAGCTTACGAACTTCTTCGGCAACAACCGCGAAACCGCGCCCGGCCTCTCCCGCGCGTGCGGCCTCGATCGCGGCATTAAGCGCGAGCAGATTCGTCTGATCGGCAATATTTGTGATCGTTTCGGTGATCTGTCCGATCTGCTGAGATTTTTCACCAAGAGACCGCACAACAACAGCAGCATTGGAAACAGCAGCTGTAATTTTATTCATCTTTTCTACCGCCTCATGCGTCGAACTTCCGCCCCTTTCAGCCTGGCCGAGTGATTTTTCAGATGACTTAATCGCTGATTGGGCATTCTCGGCAACCCGGCGCACAGAATTAGACATGTCCTCCATCAAAAGGGAAGTATCCTCAACTCTTCTTGCCTGCGTAGTAACACCCTTGGCAATCTTTTGGATAGTAGCGGATATTTCCTGCGTAGAGGCGTTCATTTCCTTAGATGATGCTGATATTTCCTGGGCAAAACTGGAAACTCTCGAAGCAAGATCCCCGATGCGGCTAACCATATTATGAACATTATTTATAATTGTGTTATAAGAGCGGCTTAAAAGGCCGATTTCATCTCCAGTGCTGAACTCTACGCTCTGGGTCAAATCCCCCTTGGCTGCCGGCACGCTTGCCTGTACCAGCTTTTTTATCGGAGCGATAACCAGTTTGCGCAGTAATACTAAAATCACCAAGCTTATGCTAAGAATACCAAGCAAAGCAATGGAGAACCCTCTCCATGCTGTTCCGCGAGCCGCTGCCAGAAACTTATCCATCTTAAGATCTACCCCTAAGATTCCCAGTGTTTTACTTTTTTTACCAGAGAGCTCATTGTAAACGGGAAGATATACGCTAAAAACCTTCTGCTTATTTTGAATGTTAAAAAACGCTGCTTCCTGTAATCGCTCGTCCTTGTTCCTCTCGATTTTTTCCATTAACCCGGTATCATCAACAAATTTACCGATCTTTTCTTTTTTGGTACCGCGTTGAATTTTTCCCTTATGATCCATCAAGTAAAGATGGGTTATCTCGTCCCGGCCGATCAGGCGATTAAAAATTTTCTGCACTTTATCCTGATCTCCCTTAAGCAGGGGAGCACGAATAACATTTAATATACTGCCGGCTAATATCCCGGAAAGCCTCTGTTCCTGCGCGAGCAGATTGCTGTTTTGATATGAAACAGTACTTATTGTCATCAGCCCCAATATAACGATCAATGCTGTTCCCGCCCAGGACAAAATCTTAAACTCCAG
>DAOVNL010000177.1 GCA_030630245.1 Candidatus Omnitrophota bacterium
AAGCCTTCGCTTAAAATATAAAAAAGAAAGAGACTTTAAGGCTGCTGATAAAATACGTAATGAATTGCAGGAACGCGGTATTATAATTGAGGACACAAAGGACGGGAAAACAACCTGGCGGATTAGCTAAGTCTATTGAAACCGTATAGTTCTTGACATAAAAAATTAAAAGTGCTATACTTTTTTTGTGATTTAAAAAGTATTAAATAGATACCTTTAAAAAGACTTTATTTAAAATACTGAAAAAGTAAGTATTTAAAGAAACCATTTAATATACCTTAACAAGCGAGGTGCAGGATGAAGGGTGCATTGTTTAAAGATCAGATTTTATCTGACAGAGAACGTAAAAATCTTGATATTCTTGAAGTTATCCGCCGTTATGGGCCTGTGACGAGAACAGAAATATCCCGAATTACAAAATATAATATCGTTACTGTTTCTAATTATGTAAATAATTACATAAAGAAAGATCTGGTTATTGAAAAAGGGCTGGATATTTCCAGCGGAGGCAGAAAACCCACCTTAGTTGAATTGAATTCCAGAAATTGCTTTGTTATCGGTATTGATATTGGCCCCAGGCATATTATTGCTGCCTTGACTGATCTGTCTTTGAACATGATCACAAAAGTTAAAAAACCCCGTCCTAAAGAGTCAATGGAAGATGTGGTCAGTAAATCCATTGAATTAATTTATGAGGTTATCGAGAAATCTCAGATCGAAGCAAAAAAGATAAAGGGTTTAGGTATCGGGATTTCCGGCATTATTGATTCAAAGGCCGGTACTGTAAGGGATACAGATCCTAAGCGCGGCAAAACAGCAGCCAGTTATATCTCAATTAAGAATTTAATTGAGAGGGAATTCGGAATTCCTACTTTTGTGGGTAATGACGCGACAGTTGCTGCCTTTGGTGAAAAAAGAATTGGACTTGATGCTGAAATAGAAAATGTGCTTTATATGTTTTCTGATGTTGGCTGCGGAATCATAATCAAAGGTGAGATTTATGCCGGAGCCGGCGGCAGCGCGGGTGAGGTGCAGCTTAATATGGGCAGGGAAGAAGATGATTTGACCAAGGAATTAGGGCTTTTCCGTCCGGGAAGCATAAACCTTGGGATATTGGATTCAGGTGTGGCTGCTTTTAAGAGCGGTAAGAGTCCAAAGATAAAAGAACTTGCTCAAAATAAAGTTGAGAATGTTGGTGTAGAAATAATTATTGACGCAGCCAGGCAGAATGATCCTGAGGCGGTACAAATACTTGAAAAAGCAGGGCTTAACCTTGGCGTTAGAATCGCTTATCTGATTAATTTGTTCAACCCGGAAATCGTTATACTGGGCGGAGGTATGGAACGCGCGGGTGACCTTATATTGGAGCCTATAAAGAGGATGGTCAGAAGGCTTGCTTTTGAGGAGCCGGCCAGCATGGTAAGGATAATCCCTTCCCGCTTAGGAGAGAATTCTGTATCTTTAGGCGCGGCAAGTTTGGTTATTAGAGAAATATTTATTCACGCGTAGAAAATACTTGTAGGTGCAGGGCTTGTCTCTGCCCGAATAAAAAGAAGGAGAAAAATATGGATCGGGAATTTAAGTTTCTGAATATATCTTCGATTATATTTAAAGTATTGGCCTGGATATCCGCAGTATTTTTTCTTATTGTATCATTAATCGTACTTTTTGGCGCAGGCGGCGATACTCCCCGGGCTGCTAGTATGATATTTTTGCTTGGTGGAGGGCTGTACTTTTTGATGCTTTTTACGGCCGCGGAATTAATAAAGCTTGTTATTTCACTTTCCCATAAGTTAGATACTTGTGGTAGCGATTCTGGAGCTGATATCCAGGCATTGAATAAAAAAGTGGACAAGCTTCTTGCTTTGCTCGAGGGAAAACCCTCGGTATAATATTTTAAACCTACCATTGTCTTATCTAATTGAGGAAATTTCGGACTCGTCCATTTGACAAGTACAAAAAGGTATGTTATACTTTAGTATAATAAGAAAATGATTTTAAATCATTTTAAAAAGATTATAAACCGAAATGGCAAACTCAAGGAAACTTGAGGGCGCAAAGCTACGGGTCTAAAGCTTATGCAAAGATCGCCGAGCGTATCGATAACGCGATAAGCAAGCCAGGATAGCCGAGCTGCCTAAGGGGTAGTTTGGCTTTTTTTGTTTAGTATTAAAAAGGGAGAATTATGAGTAGGAATTTATGGCTTAAAATAATAGTAGTTGTTATTATTCAGGCTTTGCTCCTGACTCAGGTGGACTTTGCTTTGGCAGCTATGTTCCAGAGTAAGGACACCTTTAGAGAAGTCGCGCTTAAATTTCAGAGAATATCTGCAAAATCTGTGAGCATGATAGATGGAATAGGCTGTGTTCAGCTTAGCCTTAACGGTTTACATTTACCTCACCTTGATCTGGCTGCCATTTTCAGCATGCTTGAAGGCAGTAATTATTCAATATCAGAAATAGTATCCGCAAAAGGATTGCGCATATTTAGTAATGACATTTATAAAGTATTAAGTGATGCTTTTATCAATGTAACTATTATAGAGCTTGCGTGGAGCTTGCATATCAATATTACGGATGTAAAAGAAATTATTGCAAGAAGCAGAACCGAGGAATCAACAGGCCCTCCGACTGCTAGTGCAAAGCTGAGAGATTTTTTACTAAACCGAATTGTTTAAGTTTTAACAGTTCGGTTTTTTTATTTCAGGATGAATAATCCGCAAAATTAGAAAGAGGTAAGATTATGAATAAAGTATTAAAGTTAAAGATTATTTATAGTATAGCAATTCTTATATTCATAGCTATGTTTTTTCCAGGACGTAGTCTTTACGGGCAAAATCATTTGCTTGAGGAGAAAAACCATCATAAGGAATTGATAAATGAAGAGCAGATAGAGAACAGGGAAGTGCCTTATGAATCAATGGCTGTGGAAACTACAGATACAGGTAATGTTTCTTCCGGTGATAATCTAAAGCAAACCGTGACAGGACTTGTGAAAGCGGGATATTTCACGGATGAGGTTGTGAGCATGTTGAATAACGGCGAAAATAGTGCGTTAGAAATCAGTATTGCCTGCTTAGCGTGTGATATTGACGCGGATGAAATACATACAGCTT
>DAOVNL010000075.1 GCA_030630245.1 Candidatus Omnitrophota bacterium
AAAAGGTATTCTTTTTGCCGGTACCTCGGGAGCGGGTAGAAGCACTATTGCCAATCTGTGGAAAAAGAAGAAAGATACGGTTATTTTAAGCGATGACCGGATTATTGTACGCAAAATTGACTCTAAATTCTGGATATACGGTACTCCCTGGCATGGCGATGCCAAAATATCTTCCGCGGAGAAAGCTCCTTTAGAAAAGATTTTTTTTCTCAAACATGAAAACAGGAACCATATAGAAAAGATAAATCCCGCTGACGCAACCTCTCGTTTAATTGTCCGCTCATTTATCTCCATGTGGGATAAGGCGTCAATGGAATTTACTTTGAATTTCTGTACTGAATTGTCACAAAACATACCTACTTATGAATTAGGATTCCTTCCCGATGAAAGCATTGTGGATTTCATTACCGGTAAATTATGAAATGCTCAAGCCTTGAATTTGTTAAATTAAGTGAAAATATATTGGATAAAGAAGCATGTCTGCGTTTTTTAGCCAAGGGAAGAAGCATGTATCCAACGATAAGAGATGGGGATATTGTTAATGTCGAACCGGTTAAGGAGCGGGAAATAAGGTCAGGCGATGTGGTTTTTTATCGTAATAACGAAGAACGTATGGTCATGCACCGGGTGATAAAAAAACGAATGTTCAGCAATAGGGTTGTTTTCATAACCAGAGGGGATGCCAACCGGGATGAAGAGGAAGTGTTTTTGAACCAAATTCTCGGACGGGTAAGAATTTTAGAAAGAAAAGGGCGAAAAACAGATATAACTCAAGGATGGGGAAAGCTGAGAAGCTTAATCAGTTCGGCATTTTTTTATTCGTTGATAAAGTTTAGACGTGTAGGAAGTAAGGTTTTAGGCTATGTCCAAGGGAGAAAGATTTACCGCTACTTAGCGAAAAAAATAATAAAGATAAAAATTAACTACGCATGGGAATTTGAATCCAAGGGGCAGAATTTCCTTGTTGCCAAAAAAAATAACCAGGTTATCGCTAAGCTGAAACTGAATAATTTTTCAAAAGATTATCCCTATGACTGGTGGATTTTTGATATATGGGTAAAATGGCTTTATCGCGGCTTAGGAATCGGCAGTAATTTAACCCAGGAAGCTTATAATTATGCGGCTAAGCACAAAGCTGCACAGATCAGGTTATTTGTATTTGAAGATAATAAACAGGCTTTAAGGCTGTATGAAAAGATGGGATTTTACCGAATTTTTAATTCAGAGATGAACACGGTGATGGCAGATGGGATTAGAAAAAGACATAAAATCGTTTTAGAAAAAAATATCCGGGAGAATAAGATAAATAAGCTTGAGAAAGGATTAACTAAAACAAATCAGGAATCAGTACAGGTTGAAGATTGGGACAAGTTTCTAATTTCATTTATTACCTCAGAAAATATTGATTTTTGTCTTGAAAAGATTTCCCGCCCGGATTTTAACTGGGACAATTTTTTTAAGATCGCTTTTAAGCAAAAACTGGCGCCGTTAATTTTTAAAAATTTTCTCAAGAATGAAAAAGTCAAACTTTATATACCCAAATCTATTTTGTCAAAATTTGGGCATAGTTATTACGCTACTGCCGCGTACAATACGCTTATTTTTAGAAGATTGGGTGAAATTTTGAGGCCTTTTAAGGAAAGTGGAATAAAAATGCTGTTTTTAAAAGGCCCGGTGTTGATAGGCCTTATTTATAAAGACATAGGATTAAGGCCGATGAGTGATATTGATGTATTAATTGATAAGAATGATCTTGAAAAGGCAGATAACGTATTGCGTTCATCAGGGTATATTTCACCCATAAACTTTCGAGATGCTTTAAACAATACTTCGCGTTCAGTCATTAATACTTTAGAATATAAAAAATTTCCGGACGATAACTTCTTCATCCACATCCATTGGCATTTGATTAATTGTACCTGGCCGTTGGATTTTTTGGTGAGTAAAATTGAAATGGGAAGAATTTGGAATCAAGCCCGGAATTTAAACATCGAGGGGGTTGATGTTTTGACACTGGCACCAGAGCATCTTCTGATATATCTAGCCCAGCACAGTTTTACTCATTTTTTGAGCCCGTTGATTCTATTTGCGGACATTATAGGGGTATTAAAAGTTTATAAACAAGATTTGGACCGGCAGGTACTTATTAAAGAGGCAGAGAAGTTTAGTCTATCGTTTGTATTATATTATTGCCTAAACTTTATTTCAAAGCGGTTAGGATATGATATCCCGGAATTGAAAAATATGAAGATAAGAAAAAACAGTTTGTTAGAAAGAATGTTTAATTTTTATGTTTTCAAAAAAAATAATTATTATTTTTTTTGTTACCTTGTTTATTTTTTAGGACAAAAAGGATTTTTATCCAAATTAAGATTTATAAAAAGAACTGTTTTCCCTTCCTCTTATGTAATGGCTCATAACTTGGGGGTATCGTCTTCCCAGATAAGAATCTCTCATTATTGCCGCAGATTGGTTAATCACCGGTTTAGATTTTAATAGCTAATATTGGATAAGGTTTCCCTGCCGGCGGGCTTTTTTAAGGGCAAAGGTAAAAGAAAACAGGCTTGCAGGTATAAGAACAAGGCAGAAAACAAACAGAAAACTCCATTCTGATCTTAATTCCCCAAGAGAATAACCTTTATATACAGCCAGTTGAATACCGCGTATGGCATAGGTTATAGGCAGGCATTTGGCAATTGATTGTAAGGCCGCGGGCAGTACTGCCACCGGAAAATAAACCCCGCCTAAGAGCCCCTCAAACGTATTGATCACCCAGGCAACAGGATTGCCTTTTTTCAGGATTATTATGCAGCTGGCAGAGAGTATGCCTAAGCTGCTGAATGATATAACAGTTAGAACCAGGATTACAATAGTGGATAAAATATTCAAATTAGAAAAGTCTATGCCGAATAAAAAAATCCCCAGCATGATATAGATCAGTACATCCAGAGTAGCAAAGATAAGGTTCCATAATCCCATGCCCAAAAGGATTATGCCGACATTGGTCGGGGTTAATAGTAGGGATTCCAATGTGCCCTGCAGCTGCTCAGAGCGAATACGCGATGAAAAAGAGCCGATGCCAACACCGATATAGCTGAAAAAGGCCATACCTAAAAGAACATAAGAAAAATAATTTACACCGAATTCTTCCAGGTAAGAGGTCATTCTGTGCCCGAATAATTTATCGATAAAAAAATAGGTTAAAACACTGGCCGCGACACTGAAGATATTGAACAAGAAAGCAATCTTGTAACTTGCTTCAATCAAAAAATCTTTTTTCAATAAAGCATAAATCTTGCGCATCATTTTCCCGTCAGTTTTAAGTAAATCTCAGTAAGTGTTGCCGAATCCGAATGGATCCTCCGGCATAATTCTTCTTTTGTGCCGAAGCCGAGAATTCTTCCCTTGTTTAGGATCAGGAACCGGTCGCATATTTGCCGCGCCTCATTAATATTATGTGTAGCAAACAATATTGTTTTTCCCTGTTGTTTTAAAGCAGTTATATATTTGAGCAACTCCAGGCTGGTATTATAATCCAGGCTTTTTGTCGGCTCATCAAAAAGCAGGATGCCGGGATCGTGCAGCAGAGCGCGGATAAGAGAGAATTTTCTTTTCATCCCTGTGGAATAACTGTCAAAGCGCTTATCTTGATAATCAATATCAAAAACTTTAAACAATTCATTGATGCGGCTCTCGGCATGCTTTTGATTGAGTCCATGCATCGCTGAAAAGAAATCCAGGTTTTGTTTGCCGCTGAGCCTCCAGTAGAAATTCCGCTCCTCGGCTGTTACAAGGCCTATGATCGATTTTATCTTTTGCTCATCATGTTCTGTGGAGTAGTTGTTTACTCTCACTGTGCCTGTATCGGGCAGGATCAAGGTGGAGATAATTTTTAAAAGCGTAGTTTTGCCCGCGCCGTTGGCCCCGAGTATCCCGATAATGCTTTCCCCGGGCAGCGACAGGGTTATATCATCAAGCGCGCAAACGGGAGTATTTTTAAAATTAAAGCTCAGGATCTTTCTCCAGGCAAGGGGAGGATAGAATGACTTGCTGACATCTTTGAGTTCGATAAGTATTGTGTCCATAATAAATTAAAATAGCAGATAAACAGCCTGTAGTCAACATGCATTGCGGGGAGGGGGAAGGCGCGGAAAAATTACCTTAGCTTATTCTCTCTCGGCAGTTCTGCTTGATGCTGATTTTGCCTTGTCAAATTATTAGCTTGTGTGATAAAATAAATGTTGTTATAGGGTTGTGTTTCTGTTTATATAAAATAGGGGAATTTTTTATTATGAAGCTAAAACGTTTTTATCTGCTCAATCTTCTGGTTGCTTTTTTGGTTTTTTCCTTGTCCTGTTCTTCATTGAGCCTTGCCCAAACTCAAGGTACAACTGAGCCTCAGATAGCCGGACAATTATTCGGTGTTGATGTGCCTGCCGGCAATTATTATTTTGCCAAAAGAGTGGTGATGTCATACGGCGCGAAATGGAGAGGGACCCCGCAAACCGAACAAGAATTAGAAGATCTCCTCTGGCAGGAATTGCTTTTTTCTTATGAGTCTTTCAGGCAGGGTGTACAGGCGAGCCCAGAGGAAATAGATAAGGAAATAGAAAAGCTGTTAAAGGCCAGCAAGGTGGAATTCAAGTGGCGGGTTGATAAGGAAGAGTATCAGAAATGGGTTAAAGAAAATCTGGGGGTAGAGCTTGATACATTTCGTAATCAGCTTGAGCATTTGGTAAAGCTTGAGAAACTGCGTAAGCAGACAATAGACAGTTTTGACCCTGAAGTAACAGAAGAAGAGGCATACCAGAAGTTTCTCAATGAATATAATACGCTTATGGTGGAATTAAAGCAGTTTGATGAGCAAAAACTCGCAGTTGAGTTTTACAAAAAATCGATTGTTCCTGTTTCAAAAAAAGACACTGAAGCGCTGATTTGGAACGATCTGATTCTTTCTTTTGAGGCAGCAAAAAGGGGAATTACAGCACAGGACAATGAGATTGATAAAGATATTCTGAAACTTTTGCGCAGTTATGAGGTTAGGTTTAAGTGGAAAGAAGAAACTGATAAATATGAAGAATGGGTAAAAGAGAAATTCGATATTTCTGCTGAAGACTTCAAAAAGCGCGTTGCTCAGCTTATTGCTATTGATAAATTAAGGGCTAAAATCGCGTCAAAAGAAGAGCCGGCGATTAAAGAAGAGAAAATATACCAAAAATTTCTAAACAAAAACAGGTTGGTTTCTATCGCCTATAGCCTGTTTTTTGATACTTATTTAAGCGGGGAACAAAATGTTTTAACCTTTAATAATTTACAAGAAGCCGGAGAATTCTACGGCAGGATAAAAAGAGAAGCCGGATTTTGGGAGGATGAAAAAAGAAAAGAT
>DAOVNL010000141.1 GCA_030630245.1 Candidatus Omnitrophota bacterium
AAAATTATCATTAAAAAATAAATATGCAAGATTTTATGGTCTAACTCTTCTTATCTTGGCAATACCAGTAGCCTGGATTTTTGGATATTTAACTCCTTTTGTATGCTTTCATTTCCATATTGTAAAAACAAGCAAAACTATTGTTACTTTAATAGATTTAGTATATCAGATAAATATTTTACTTGTGCTTGCATACTCATTTAAAAAGTGGCAAGATAAATCATGAAAATAAACATGAATAATTACTCCTGGTTTTCACAACTTTCTTTTAAACAACGGGTTTGGTTGTTTACAACTATAGTAGGGATGCTTGCAATTATAGTTATTGGTGTTCTGCTGGGTTCGCCAGGCGAGTTAAAGGAACCAATTAATTTTAGCATTAATATGTCCATCAGGGATATTACTCCAAAACTCGGAGTTACAAATAAATCCCTTGCCAGGGAACTTGAACTGCCGCTTGACGTTTCTAAGAAAAAACCACTCCGGACATTAGGTGTAACACACCAAGAACTTGATCATGCCATTGAACACATTCTCTCTCATCGTGATAGTATGCTCAAGTATTATGTTTATGTAGCATTAGTGTTAGGTGGTATTGTTTTTCTGATCAAACTGGGGCGTCCAGACGAAGCCGATGTCAAAAACAGGCGTGATTGGTATCCCCGCATTCCGCATGTTGTTTCTCTCTTGCTTTCTGTAATCATAGCCGGATTCTTTTTGGGCAAATCACCTAACCCCATGGAAGGGACAGTCAAAGTATTCAAATCTATGGTTGGGCTTTACCCTGATCCATTAGTCAAAGTAATCGCTTTCGGCTTTTTCATCCTGCTCGCTGTTATCGGGAATAAGATGATTTGTGGCTGGGCGTGTCCTTTTGGCGCTTTTCAGGAGTTAATCTATAGCCTGCCCATTCTGCGAAGAATTAAACAAAAAAAACTCCCATTTATTTTAACAAACACGATCCGGGCAGGTCTTTTCCTCACCATGGTGCTTTTCCTGTTCGGTATCATCGGAGAACGCAAAGGGTTTGTTATTTATCATTATATTAATCCCTTTAATCTGTTTAATCTGGATTTTGAAAGTGTTAGTATTTTACTAACGGTTATTATTGCCTTAGCCGGGTCATTTATCATCTACCGTCCTTTTTGCCAGCTTATTTGCCCGTTTGGACTTATCTCATGGATAGCTGAGCAATTCAGCATATTTCGTATCCGAATTGATAAAGATAAGTGTACCCAATGTGGTGCCTGTATAAAAGCATGTCCTTTGGAAGCTGCAAAAGGCAGTGTTGAAGGCAAAAAAATGCCTGCGGATTGTTTTAGTTGCGCGCGTTGTTTAAATGTTTGTCCAGTTGACGCCATTCAATATAGATCTGTTTTTAAAAACGGCATAACAAAACAATCCACCTGAAAAAAGGATCAAACCTCAAAAATGGGTCTGATCCTTTTTTTTATCTTCCAAAGATATAATATTTCATGATAAAAGTGGGGGGGGATAAATTAGATATTATGAATAGCCAGATAAAGGGATCAATAAAGATTATCTTATCTGTTCTAGGCTTGTCAGCTTTATTTTGGAGCGGGAGAAGGGGATCGAACCCTCGTATATGGCTTGGAAGGCCATTGTTCTACCACTGAACTACTCCCGCAGAATCCAAGGCAAAAGTAACAAGTAAAAAAAGAAAAAGCTCTATTTACTTTTAACTTTTTACTTTTAACTTCTAAAAATGGTGGGCAGGGAAGGATTTGAACCTTCGTAGGCTTCGCCGGCAGATTTACAGTCTGCTGCCATTTCCACTCGGCCACCTGCCCGATTTTTTTAAACAAAAATAGGCTACTAATAACTGTCTTTATCTACTTGCTACTCTTGCTGCTTGTTACTCTAAATATGGAGCTGGCGAGAGGAATCGAACCCCCAATCAACTGATTACAAATCAGTCGCTCTACCGTTGAGCCACGCCAGCATAATTTCTATTTTACCTCATCGCTTAGTTTCTTCAAAATAATCGGCAATTTATTTAATATGTCAGTAGCCAATAAACTTAATTGCCCTGTTTGTTTTACTGCCAAATCAGCAGCCAGTCCATGCACATACACAGCTACTTTTGCCGCTTCAAACGCATTTCCTGATTGCCCTAGAAACGCGGCTGTAATTCCTGTAAGTACATCTCCGCTGCCGCCCTTGGCCATGCCGGGATTTCCGGTTGGATTAACAAAAACTTTCCCGCTGCCATCGGCAACTATTGTTCCCTGTCCTTTTAATACAGTTACAATATTATACATACCTGCGAGCTGTTTTGCAACTATTCTTCGATTTTTTTGGATATAGCTTGTTTTTCGGCCTAAAATACGGCCCATTTCCCCCGGATGAGGGGTAATTACCGTCAAAGCCTTACGTTTTTTTAAAATATCAAGATGACCGCTAAGAGCGTTCAATGCGTCCGCATCTATAACCATCGGTATATCTATGCTGCTGATGATTTTTCGAACTAAGCTCTGCGTTGACTTATTCCTTGAAAGCCCAGGGCCGATAGCCAGCACATCCTTATCTTTAGAGAATTTCTTTATTTGCGAAAATGCCTTTAAAGACAGACTGCCCTGTCTTGTTTCCGGTAACGGCATGGTCATCGCTTCCGTAAGCTTACGGCATAGAATCGCATACTGGCTCTGGGCAATACCAATCGTTACTAACCCTGCCCCGCTGAGTAATGCCCCCTTTGCACACAGGCATGCAGCTCCGGTTAACCCCCTTGATCCGGCTATTATAAAAAGATGCCCAAAATCACCTTTATGGGCATCTTTTTTCCGTTTTAAAAATTCCGTATCAAAGGCCTTATTACTTTTCATTTCTTTCCAACTAAAATGGCCATAGCCTGCGCATAATTACGGGTATGAGACATGCTTACGCAAATTTGCGTAATATTTTTCTTCTTTCTTAATTTTTCCATTGCCCGTTTTAATGTTACAACCGGCCGGCCGTGCTTATCGTTTATAATTTCTATATCCTTCAAATTAACCACTGAAAATCCGTCGCCAAATGCTTTTAATACCGCCTCTTTTGCGGCAAATCTCGCTGCCAGATGTTCACAATAAAACTTCCGCCGCATGGAATAATTAACTTCTTTCTCTGTAAATATTCGCTTAAGAAAAGAATCCTTCCATCTTTTAACCGCATCCTTCATTCTTTTTGTTTCGATAATATCAGTCCCGCAACTTATAAACATATTCACTCCTCAGCTTTACCCTATGCCGGCACTATCTATAATTGCCTTCATCTCAGATACCGCCTGATGCAATCCTACCAAAATTGCTCTTGATATTATTGAGTGGCCGATGTTAAGCTCCTCTATCTCCGGAATCGTATCAACCAGAAGCTTTGTGTTTAAATATGTCAGGCCGTGCCCGGCATTAATACCCAAACTAAGTTCCTTGGCATAAGATGCTGCCCTGGCCAACCTGTTTAATTGTTTTTCAACCGCCCCTGCGGAAACAGCATTGGCAAAGGCACCCGTATGCAATTCAATATAGTCAGCCCCGACGTTTTTTGCGGCGGCAATCTGCTTCTCCTCAGGCTCGATAAATAAACTTACGAGGATATTTTTTTCTTTTAGGCGCTTAACAATGCTTTTTATCTTTTTCCCTTTTCCTGCTGTATTTAAACCGCCTTCTGTTGTAAGTTCCTGCCGCTTTTCCGGGACTAAAGTTGCCTGATCAGGCTTGAGTTTTCTTGCGATATCAACGATTTCAGCCGCCACAGACATCTCCAGGTTTAACCGCGTACGCACACTCTTGCGTAATAAAC
>DAOVNL010000167.1 GCA_030630245.1 Candidatus Omnitrophota bacterium
ACATACCGCATAAAAAAATAAAAATTGCAATTAAAAAACTCCACATATCGGCAGAAAGGACATCAAATAAAATTTTTCCTAAAAATATAAATTCTGTAATCAACGCTCCGGTTATCACTAAAGGCAATACTCTGGGCATGTTAAGCATGTATTCAACCCAAAAAGATGGCTTTGACCAGAAAGATCAGCAATCACTAACAACCCTGGCTAACCAGGCCGCAGTAGCGCTTGAGAATTCGAATTTATATAAAAGCCTGAGAAAAACATATCTTAGCACGATTAAAGCCTTAGCTCAGGCAATCGAAGAAAAAGATGTATATACCCGCGGTCATTCCGATATGGTTTCTAATTATGCCGTAGCTATAGCTCAAGCTATGCAACTATCCAGTAAATTTATTGAAGGCATACAAATAGCCGGTATTTTACATGATATTGGCAAAATCGGGATACCGGAAAAAATATTATCAAAACCAGGCACTTTAACTGTTGCAGAATATGAAATCATAAAAAATCATCCTAAAATCGGCAAACGCATACTCGAACCTGTAAACTTCTTCTTGGGGGATATCAATATTATAGAATCAGCAAATAAAACTATCAAAAAGAAGACAAAAAAAATATTATTAGATAAGAAATTTTTAAAACGAATTTCTTATCCATTGCAAACAACTATTGATTTTTTGAAAACAACAGATTTGTCTGATCAGATTAAAACAATGATATATCACCATCATGAAAAATATGGCGGTGGAGGATATCCCAGCGGCATTAAAGGGCAAGCAATCCCTCTTGGTTCCCGCATCCTTGCTGTTGCTGATACATTTGAAGCGATGACTGCTAAACGGCCTTATCGTCAGGCCTTTCCCCTTAAAAAAGCACTCAGGCTCTTGAAAAACTGTACTCCAGGACAATTAGACCCTGACGTCGTAGATGTGTTTATAAAATTAATAAAAAGAAAGATTGTAAAAGTCAAAAAAGGATAAGCGGATATGAGGAGGTTGTTTGATTAAACGATGTTTATTAATTTTTTCATAATCCCTTTTCTTTTTTAATTATCATCCCTCTTCTCACATCACTGCTTGCCGCTGACTCCTTAATCTTCAATATCTTTCCGGACTCTTTTACACTCATTCCTAACTTTTTTACCGCGAAATACATAAACACGCTGCGCACTTCTCTGACCTCCTTGGTTTTCATCTCTATCAATGAATAAGGGGTAACAGCGAGCCCCATGCAGGATGGCAAGTGCTCTGAAGGTGCGAAAAATTCCATAAATTTGGTTCGAAATGATAAAAATGGCTGCCCCGCAGAACATCGAACCGTCGTGTCGCACCCTCCGCTTGCCTTTAGAAAACAAGGCAGTGCTCAGGTGTCTCACTCCCCAAACGAGCTCTGCCCCTATGGCGCTCACTTCGTTCGCTGTTACCCCGAAAGCGTGGGGACAATCTCCCCACATCCCTTTGGTTCGAGTCCATGCGAATCAAAAAAATTCCCCCAGGGAAAACCCTGAGGGATAATTTTTTGGCTGCCCCGCATGGACTCGAACCATGAACGAATGAACCAGAATCATCCATGTTGCCAATTACACCACGGGGCAAAATTTACAGCAATCAGCCGACAGTCATCAGCCTACAGCTAAAAGCTAAATATCGCATTAGAATATCAAAGTTCTTTTAACTTGTCAAACATGGCAGAACGGGAACGGATTTTTTTTGCAACCTTTTCCAGCCGGCTTACGGCTTTTTCTTTCCCCAGAAATTCAATAACTTCAAAAATACCCGGGCTTACGGTTCCTCCGGTCAAAGCTACCCGCACGGGATGTATAAGCTCCCCTGCTTTTATGCCCATGTCCTTAACAAGGTCGCGAATATTTTCTTCTATCACTTTATGTTCAAACAGCTCGGTTTTCTCCAAAGCCTGCTTGAATTTTTCAAGACAATGAGCAGCATTGTCGCTATTCAAAAACTTATCAACCGCTTCCTGGTCATACCGCACATTATCTGTAAAGAAAAACTCCGCCAAATTAGCAAAATGATCCAAGGTAGGCAGCCTGGTTTTATAAAGATCGATCAAACCCTTAAGCCAATCCTCATCGTAATCATCCTTTATGTATTCCTTTTCCTTTAAACGAGGGACAATCAGCCGCGTAAGCTTTTCAATATCCATCGCCTTGATATACTGTCCGTTAACCCAGCTTAAACGGTTGATATCAAATACTGCTGCTGTTTTATTAACACGCTTGAGTGAAAATTCCTTTATCAGGGTATCTTTATTGAAAATCTCCTTATTGGTTCCCGGATTCCATCCAAGCAGGGCCAGATAATTAACAAGAGCTTCCGGCAAATACCCCTGTTTCTTATATTCGCTGATAGCTGTTGCTCCGTGCCGTTTGGACATACGCGAACCGTCTTCCCCATGTATCATTGGGATATGCACAAACTTCGGAGATTTAAATCCCAGCGCCTCATAAAGCATTATCTGTTTTGGAGTATTAGCGATATGATCATCCCCTCTGATTATATGCGTCATGCCCATTAACGCGTCATCGACAACACAGCAGAAATTATAGGCGGGTGACCCGTCTGATTTTATCATAACCTGGTCTTTTAATTGTTCTGTATCAACAGCAATCTCCCCCCTTAAAACATCAAAAAAGCGGATTTTAGCATCCTCAGGAATTTTATAAATTATCGCTTCTTCGTCTTTATATGCTTTCCCTTCATCCAAAAGTTTTCGCGCGTGTTGGCGATAAATATCAAATCGCTTGCTTTGATAATAAATCTCATCCCAGTCAAGCCCCATCCATTTAAGACTCTCCAGGATTTCTTCAAGGTACTTGGACCCGGAACGGGTTATGTCCGTATCTTCAATACGCAGAATAAACTTCCCCTTTGTTGAGCGGGCATACAGCCAGTTAAACAGACAGGTACGCGCACCGCCGATATGTAAAAATCCGGTTGGTGATGGAGCAAAACGAACTACAGGCATGATGCATCTTCCTTTGTTTTAAGGTTACCAGAAGTTACAAATGGTTACTATTGGTTACTAAAAATTACTTTTTTATTTTATTATCAGAGAATTATGAAATTCCTTTATCGACTTACTGATGCCTTCCGGGCTCAGGCCGCAAATAGCCAGCAGTTTGCCGCGTTTGTTATGCTTGAGAAACTTATCTGGAATTCCCAGGATTTTTACAGGGCACGGATGCATGATATTATTCTGCATATATTCACACACAGCACTGCCGAATCCCCCGGCTATAACTCCGTCTTCGACGGTAATTAT
>DAOVNL010000195.1 GCA_030630245.1 Candidatus Omnitrophota bacterium
GAGAATACCCATGCCCTCCCCTTGAGCGCGGATCCAACCAAACTGTAAAGGCACAGTAAAATCGTTGGTATTTATAAACTGCAGGGGATCCCCGCTGTACATGAAATTTATGAACATCCAAACAGCAGGGGCTATTAATGCCGCTGTTACAAACAGCGCACAACGCTTCAAATCTTCCCTAAGCGCGAAAGCGAACAAAGGCATAAACAGAAGTCCTTCATAACGGCACAAACTTGCCGCTCCAAGACACAAAGCCGAACTCCACAGGTATTTCGCGGATTTCTTCTTCAAAAATGACAAGAGCAGAAATAAGGATAGAAAAAGGAAAAAATGAAAACAAGTTTCTGATGTAGCAATAACGCTATAAACAACATGCTCTGAATACAAAGCGGCAGCAAGCATTGAAAACACAGCGACCTGCTCATCAAACAAAAATTTAACGCAATAATAAAACGGCAAAAGAAGTAAAGTCCCGAAGATCAGGCTTATTAACCGGGACACAACAACAGGGTTATTAAATACCTTTATTCCCCCCATTAAAAACATCAGATGAACCGGCGGATGCACAGGTGAATACCATTCGCCCCTGGGCAAATCATTTTTAAGGATCAATTGAGCCCTAATGATCCTTCCGTTTGAAACACCATGAAAATCATCGGTGGATAAGAGTAAATCTAATCTGATATAAAAAGCCGCCAGGACTATCATAACCATCACTATTTCAAGCCTATATTTATATAAGCCCCGCGCTATAGACGTTCTATTTTTCATTTTTTTTAATCTCATAAATTTTACAATCGCCCCGGCGGTAAATTTCGCTATATTTCGTCAATTCTTTTTGAGGGGAAATCAGGACTATATACTTTAGCCTGTTCCTATTTCGCGGCATAAGTAATTCAATATGCCCTCCCTCCCCCTCATAATCAACAAATCTATCCACATCCAGCCCGGAATAAACCTTAAAAGGCTCTTTAAAATTATTTTCATCAGCATCGACAAATACCGCGCTTTCTCCGTCCCCTTTTAGTTTAGTAAAAAGAAAAAAAGCAGCATCTTTTACCCAGAAAGGCGCAACAGGCATATTAATCAAACTGAAATAAGCACTGTGGAAAATAATTTGCAGTAAAAACAAGGTAAGCACCAACCTGCGATAATTTTTCTTTTTTATCCTTTCCAGTAAATCCCTAAACAGCACCGCGGAAAAAGGGACAAACAAAAGCCCCAGGCTCATACCATAACGCGGCTGCAGCGCTAATTCCTCATTAAAAGTCTTTAAAATAAACACCGCTAAGATAGACAACAACAGTAAAAACATAAACCGATATTCCTTCTTTATTCCGTTAAAAATCAGCCCTGAAATTCCCAAGAGAAAAATTATCCAGCCAAAATAGTTTTTAAAGCAAAGCGGCCAATAAAATAATTTCGTAAAAAAGTTGTTCTCCTTCCCGTAGGAATGAAGACAATTATATTCATAACGGACGACCGTATCGCTTGAATGGAGAAAATATAAAAAATCCCCAAACAACAACTGGTTAAAAACCATCCAAACAACAGGCAGGATAGAAGCAACGCAGATAAACAGAAAAAATCTCTTGCGCTTTTCAACAAGCGTAAGGGAAACAAAAAAGATGAATAGCCCTCCTTCGAAACGGCACATGCTCGAAAATCCAAATAATACGGCAGAAACCAGCAGATTTTTATCGCCGCCTAAACTTCTATACTTCAAAAAAAAGAATAGCCCGGAAAAGAGAAAAAGCAAAAAACATGATTCTGATGTTGATAACGCGCTATGAATTATCAGCAGGGGAAAAAATCCGGCCACGAATAAACTCATCAACGCGATTTCTTTATCAAAACACAATTTTATCGCCTTAAAATAAGCGAATAAAAACATCACCCCGGCCAAAAAGCTTACTAACTTAGCGGTTATTACCGGATTATTGAATATCTTTATTGCCAAGGCAAGAAAATAAATATGCAGCGGCCCATGTGCTGGGACAATCCACGAATAAATGTTATCCGAATATTTTATCAGCCTCATTGATTCGAGGATTTTACCTGCGGCAATGCCGTGGAAATTATCGGAATTTAAAAACGCTATAACGCGCATAAAAACCGCGCAACCGATAATAACCCAAAAAATTATCCTTTTCCTTCCCTGTTTATCAAGCGTCATATATTTTTTCACCCTTATTTTTAGGCCTCATAACTAAAACAGAATAGGCAAATATTCTATCCACAAAATAAAACTCTTTTTCTATATGAAAATAGCCTGAAAGCAAATTCCTTAAGCTATGTTTGCCCCTAACATGCCTGCCTCTATCAAAAAAACGTATAAGCCAGCCGGCAAGATTAAATTTAGATTCAGGATACACTCCGTCTGAAAATATTATTTTCCCTCCTTTTTTCAACACCCTTTTGACTTCAAGCATCGCATCTTTCAGCTCATCGGCAGACAAATGGTGCAATAAACTCACACTAATAACATAATCGAAATATTCGCTGTCAAATTTCAGCTCCTTGGTATCCATAACATGATACTCTCCTGATAAACTTTCCTTAAGATGCTTGATTAAAACACCTTGATTATCTATTCCGACATACGCCTTTGGATCAATCCCGTAGATATTACCCTTTGCCCCGCAGCCAATATCCAAAACTCTTACATGCCGAGAGAGACACATATTTTCCAGTAAAATCTTTTTTAAATTAGTATAACTCTTATCCAGCAGCATAACTACCCAAAATCTCCTGTTTTTTTACCCCCAGACCAACCCTACAACACCCTGTTTTATTCTCTCATTGTCGACACTTTTAATAACAGATAATTTAATTAACCGCTCCCGTTCATAAAACACCTTCACTCAATAAACGCTGATTAACTTTAATTATTTTATATTGTTCCGGGCGCACGCAAGGCACGCCCCTACAGGATTAATATA
>DAOVNL010000097.1 GCA_030630245.1 Candidatus Omnitrophota bacterium
AAAAGGTATCATACGTGTCTAAATTAGCCTGAGACTATCGAAAAAGTAAACGCGTTTGAAACAGAATTCTGATAAATCCGAATCCTTCGTCATGACTCAATTTGGACAGCTATGAAAAGGTATAAAAAATCAATGCTATTTATTCTGTATTTTAATCTTTTATAATTGGTGAAATCATGAAAAATATAAATGCTGTTATATTGGCTGCTGGTGAAGGAACCCGCATGAATTCTAAATACCCGAAGATATTACATAATCTGGGTTCTAAGCCGATGCTTGGCCATGTGATGGATAATGTCCAGGCCGCGGGCATCAAGAACATCTTCATTATTACCGGCTATAAGTCTGAAATGGTAGAAAAATATGTGGGCGATAATGCTAAATGTGTGCGGCAAAAAAAACTTTTGGGGACAGCAGATGCCGTTTGGCAAATAAGAGATGAAGCCGCTTTAAAGGAAAAGGATTCCCGGCTGCTGATCATTTATGGGGATACACCGCTTATTCGCACGTCAACGATTAAGGATATTATTAAGAAACATTACAGCGAATCTGTCGCGGGAACATTGCTGAGTGCTAATACAAAAGATCCTACCGGTTATGGCAGGATTGTGCGCACTAATGAGGGCAAGGTAGTTAAGATTGTCGAGGAGCAGGAGGCAAGTGTGTATGAACGCGCAATCGAGGAGATTAATGTTGGAGTATATGTTTTTAAGGTAAATAAGCTTTTTGATGCGATCGAAAAAATAAAGCCTGATAATAAGAAAAAGGAATATTATCTTACCGATGTTATCCAGGTTTTACATAAGGAAAACAGGGGCGTCAATACCATAGAAACGCAAAATCATAATGAAATACTGGGAGTTAATTCCCGCGTTAGCCTGGCACAGGCCTATGAGATTTTCAGGATGAGAATACTTGATGAGATTATTGCCTCAGGGGTGTCGGTTCTTGATCCTAAAACTACTTATATTGATGAAAAAGTAATCATAGGCAAGGATACGGTGATCTATCCCTGCACGATCATCGAAAGGGATGTGGTTATTGGAGAAAATTGTTTTATCGGGCCGTTTGCTCATATACGTTCAAAATCTAAAGTTGCTGACGGGGTTGCTATAGGCAACTTTGTTGAATTGAACAGGTCAGAGGCCGGCGAGAATTCGCGCATAAAGCATCAAAGCTATATCGGCGATACTAAGATCGGCAAGGCTGTAAATGTAGGCGCAGGCACCATCGTTGCTAATTACGACGGAAAGAACAAGAATAAGACAATTATTAAGGATGGAGCTTTTATCGGCTCCGGCACTATTCTGGTTGCTCCGGTGAAAATGGGTAAGAACGCGGTTACGGGAGCCGGGGCTGTAGTTACAAAAAACAAGAATATTGCCGACAATACAGTGGTGGTCGGAATCCCAGCCAAAGTTTTAAAGAAAAATAAAGAAGTGAAATCAAAAACAAAGTAATAAACCGCAAAAAATTAAAATTGAGAGGTTGGATTTATGCAGGAAAAACTAATGGTTTTCAGCGGCAATGCGAACCCTAAACTAGCTCACGATATATGCGGGAGTTTAGGTATAGCTTTGGGTGATGCCTCAATAGGATGTTTTAGCGAGGGAGAGATACAGATAAAAGTGAACCAGAATGTAAGAGGAAAGGATGTTTTCGTAATTCAGCCCACTTGCCCTCCGGCAAACGATAACTTGATGGAATTATTGATTCTTATGGATGCTTTAGCCAGGGCTTCGGCAGGAAGGATTACCGCGGTCATTCCTTATTACGGATATGCCAGGCAGGATAGAAAAGACCAGCCCAGGGTACCGATCACGGCCAAATTAGTGGCAAACCTGCTGGCAAACGCGGGAGCTGATAGAGTTTTGACAATGGATTTACACGCCGGGCAGATTCAGGGATTTTTTGATATCCCCGTGGATCATTTATTTGCCGCGCCTGTTTTGATCGATTATTTTAAGAAATTTTCCGTTGAGAATCTGGTTGTATTCTCCCCTGATGTGGGCGGAGTAAAAATGGCAAGGGCATTTGCTAAACGGCTCGAAGCCCCTCTTGGCATAGTGGACAAAAGACGTATTGACGGACAAAATGCCGAGGTAATGAATGTTCTTGGTGAAGTCAAAGGTAAAAAAGTTATTTTAGTTGATGATATGTGCGCGACTGCCGGATCTCTGAGCGAGGCAGCTAATGTTTTAAAGCAAAGAGGCGCGAAGGCTGTTTATGCGGGGGTAACGCATGGAGTCTTTTCCGGCCCGGCTCTGGAGCGAATTGATAAGAGCGCTTTAAAGGAAATAGTTGTTACAGATACTATCCCCCTGAGTAACGGAAAGAAACACCCAAAGATAAAAGTGTTGAGTGTGGCCAATCTCTTAGGTGAGGCTATAAAACGTATTCATAACGAAGAATCAGTAAGTTCTTTGTTTGTGTAATTTAACTTTAAGCTTCGGGATAAATTCGCACAGAAACTTATGTTCACTTTGTTCCATAAGTTACGTGCTCATTTAAAGGAGGAGAATAAGTGGAAAAAGTAACATTAAATGTAAAGAATAGACAGGAAACCGGAACCTCTGCGGCTAAGAAGCTGAGGATGCAAGGCATTGCGCCTGCTGTGATTTACTCTAAGAATGAAAAGCCCGAACAGGTGAGTGTCGACCAGAGAGAGTTTATTAAATTTCTTCATAAACATGGTGAAACCGCGATTATATCTCTGAAGACAGAAGGTGCCGATAAGGTTGAAACGGTAATTATCAAAGAGATCCAGTATGATACAGTTAAATCAAGGGTTATACACGTCGATTTCCAGAGGATCAAGCTGGATCAGAAAATCCGTGTTTATGTACCGCTCATAACAAAAGGCGACACAGACGCGCCCGGGGTTAAAGAGGGCGGAAATCTTGAGCACATCTTAAGAGAAGTGGAAGTTGAAAGTTTGCCTACGAACATTCCTAAGGAAATTGTCGTAGATGTTTCAAATATGAAAATCGGTGACGTGATACATGTTAAGGAGTTGCCGGTTACCGGGGACGTCGCGATAATCAACGATCCTGAGCAAGCGGTTATTCTGGTTAAATTTGAAGCAAAGGAAAAGGTGGAAGAAGAAAAGATAGAAGAAGAAGCAGCTGCGGAACCGGAGGTAATAAAAAAAGGTAAGGCGGAAGAAGGAGAAGAAGCGGCTAAATAATGACCTTAGGTTTTTGGTTTGCGGGATTTTAGATTTTCTTTAATGAATTAAAAACCGATAGCTGATGAGTGAAAATGAAGCTGATTGTTGGATTAGGCAACCCCGGTCTTGGTTATAGAAATACCAGGCACAACGCTGGTTTCTGGGTTTTGGATAAAGTGGCCGGGCTTTTTAAGGTAACATTTAATAAACGCAAGTTTAACGCCCGATGGGCTCAAGGTAAATATAAAAACAGATCATTTATCATAGTTAAGCCGCTTACCTATATGAATCTGAGCGGAAGCACAGTGAAAAACTTCGCTGACTATTTTAAAGTATCACACGAGGATATTTTAATTATATTTGATGATATAAGCTTAAAGCTCGGAGTTATACGGTTTAGGCCTCAGGGCGGTGACGGAGGCCACAATGGAATGCGTTCTGTGATTGAAACGCTCAGAACAAATAATTTTGCCCGGCTGCGGTTTGGTATAGATACTCAAAAAGCTCATAAAGATTTATCTAAATATGTATTAAGCGCTTTTAAGGCAAGAGAAGATATGATCATGAAAGATAAAACAGTAGAATTGGCCGCGGAAGCAGTTTTGGATTGGTTTAATTAGAATAAGTAAGCAATGGCGGTACAATTTAGCGAAATACCGGAAGTCTTAGAAGAGCTTCGGCAGGGCAAAATGGTCGTGGTTGTAGATGCAGAAGACCGCGAAAACGAAGGAGACCTGGTTTGCGCTGCTGAGAAGGTGACGCCGGGTGTTATTAACTTTATGGCCAAATATGGTCGCGGCCTTATTTGCC
The DNA here is from genome assembly GCA_030630245.1 of Candidatus Omnitrophota bacterium. Classification (GTDB taxonomy): domain Bacteria; phylum Omnitrophota; class Gorgyraeia; order B26-G9; family B26-G9; genus JAGLQQ01. The sequence goes on from DAOVNL010000097.1 coordinate 3,980, forward strand.
TGCCGCTTACGGCTGAGAAATGTGATTCCCTTGGTCTGTACCCGCAGACGGTCGATAACACGGCCCGATTCGGTACGGCGTTTACGGTTAGTATCGATGCGGCTGACGGCATAAGTACCGGCATTAGTGTCGCCGACAGGGCAAAGACGGTCCAGGTTGCGATTGCAGACGATGCAAAAGCAAGTGACCTTGTTCGTCCGGGCCATGTATTTCCGCTGCGTGCCAGAGAAGGCGGAGTACTCGTGCGAGCAGGACAGACTGAGGCGTCGGTTGATTTGATTCGGCTGGCGGGTCTAAAGCCTGCCGGTGTTATCTGTGAAATTATGAACGAAGACGGCTCGATGGCACGCGTGCCGGAGCTGTTGAAATTCTGCGAAAAGCACGAGATGAAGATTGTTTCAATCGCCAAGCTCATAGAATATCGTCTGCAGCGTGAGAGCCAGATAGAGCGGATTGAGTGCGTGAATCTGCCTACCGACTACGGGGAATTTAAGCTGATTGGCTACAAGGGTAGACTATCATCTGAGCCGCATCTGGCATTGTGCAAGGGCGGTATCGGCGAGCTTGATGAGAACGGAAAGCCGGTTGAACACGACGAGCCGGTGCTGGTAAGAGTGCATTCGGAGTGTATGACCGGGGATTTGTTTCATTCACAGCGGTGCGAATGCGGT
>DAOVNL010000032.1 GCA_030630245.1 Candidatus Omnitrophota bacterium
CATACCACGGATGAACTTGTTTCAGTGCTCGCTCATGAGATAGGCCATTATAAGAAAAAGCATATTATTAAAACAATGATCATGTCGATCGGGACGACCGGGCTGATGTTTTATATACTTTCAAATTTCTTGAATAATGAAGGGCTGTTTGCCGCGTTTAAAATGGAATATGTATCTGTCTATGCAAGCTTGGTTTTTTTTGGATTTCTTTATGTTCCGATCAATATGATATTTTCTGTTATGGGCAGTATTATTTCAAGAAAGCACGAGTATGAGGCGGATAGATTTGCCGTGACTACATATAAAAAACCGGAGGCGTTTATCGATGCTTTGAAAAAATTAAGCGTGGATAATCTATCGAACCTGACCCCGCATCCCTTGAAAGTGTTCCTGGATTACAGCCATCCTCCGGTGCTGGAAAGGATCAGGGCAATAAGAACAATAACTGTGAGTTAATAAAGAATAGTTAAACTTAAGGAGCGAAGATGAAAAGAAAAATGAGAGTTGGGATTCTTACAGGCGGAGGTGATTGCCCGGGGCTTAACGCTGTGATCAGGGCTGTGGCCAAAAAGCTTATTATAGAAAATAATGTCGAGATCATCGGGATAAAAGACGGTTATGAGGGACTGATCAGAAATTATTACAAGCGGCTGGATTATGCGGATGTATCAGGTATCCTGACGCTTGGCGGTACGATACTCGGCACGTCTAATATCGCCAATCCATACCGCCAGGCGGTAAAGCACAGAGGCAAGACCGTGATGAGGGATGTCTCAAAGAAAGTGATAGAGAATATTAAGAAGATGAAGTTTGACTCTATTGTTTGTATCGGAGGCGACGGTACATTGACCATCGCATCTTTATTATATAAAGACGGAATACCGGTAGTAGGTGTTCCGAAAACGATTGATAACGATATTCGCGGAACAGATGTAACTTTCGGGTTTGACACGGCTGTTGCGATCGCTACAGAAGGCATAGACCGTCTTCATACTACTGCCCAGTCGCATCACCGGGTAATGCTGGTTGAGGTTATGGGGCGGACTGCGGGCTGGATCGCTTTATATGCGGGTATAGCCGGCGGAGGGGATATTATCCTTATCCCGGAAATCCCTTTTGAGATCGAGAAAATAGCTTCGCTTGTCAAAGAGCGGTATAAACGGGGCAGCAGGTTTAGTATTATTGTGGTTGCCGAAGGCGCAAAGCCGAAGGGAGGCAAAGTTGTTATCAAGCGTATTGTTCAGGAGAGTACAATCGCGGTACGCTTAGGCGGCATAAGCATGCTTTTAGGCAAGCAGCTGGAAGAGCTGACCGGCATTGAAACGCGTGCTGTGATGATGGGGCATCTTTTGCGCGGAGGTTCGCCTACATCAACAGACAGGGTTTTGGCAACGCAGCTTGGTACGGCCGCGGCAGAGTTTGTAAGAAAAAAGAAATTCGGGATGATGGTCGGGGTAAAGGGAAACTCCTTTGCTGCCGTAGCGCTTAAAGAGGTGGCTAAAGGGCCCAGGATTATAAAAGCAAATAACCAGCTTGTAAGTGTTGCGCGCTGCGTGGGAACAAGCTTCGGGGATTAGAAATCCATAATGCAAAAAACATTTACCGGATTTTCCCGGAAAAATATAAAAGCAATACATGATCTTTCTTTAAAATATAATAAGCTGAAAAACAAAATTCACGCGCAAGTCCTGCTGAATTTAATGAGTGAACATGCCGGGGAAATAAACCAGCTCTACAAAGCCGAGGATAAGCATTATATAGTTGAGACAGGGGATCTGCTGATACTGTGTCTTGAATTATTGAAAGAGGCGCAGGCCGATCCTGATGTAATTTTAGATAAGTGTTATAAGCGTTATTATAAAAAACTGTCCGGATTGATCGAGGAATTTAAAAAACAAAAAGGGAAGAAAAATGGCTAAAGAATCTATTCTGGAAAAGAAAATTTATTATCACGATACTGATGCCGGCGGAGTGGTTTACTATGCCAATTACTTAAGGCATCTGGAGGAGGGCAGAACAGAGTATTGTTCCGCGCGGGGTATTGATATCGGAAAATTGGCTCTTGAGGGTATATATTTTGTTGTCGCTCATCTGGAGGTTGATTATAAGACCTCTGCCCGTTATGGGCAGACGGTAAAGGTCAACACCCGGATCGAAAAGATCGGCCGCTCATCAGCGCATTTTGTGCAGACAATTACCCGGGATGATAAGCTGCTCATAGCTTCCCGGATTACCTGGGTCTGCGTCAATACCGGGTTTAAGCCGGTTTCCATACCTGATGGGATCAAGCAATCTTTTGCGAAAGATCAATAACAGGAAGTTTTAAGGGGGGGCAGAAGTTAAATGTCTTTTAGAACAGGAAGTTCCTATTCAGGTTTTAGTTTTGGCCAGCAGTTCAGGGGTGGAATAAAAACATTAATTGTAATTAATATCGCGGTTTTTGTTATCATCCATATTTTCAGAAACATTGCCTGGTATGCTGTATTCGGGCTTGTGCCCGTGATGGTCTTTTCTAAGTTTATGATATGGCAGCTGGTTACATATCTGTTTATGCATTTTGGCCTCTGGCATCTTGTTTTGAATATGCTTATGCTCTGGATGTTCGGTTCCATTATTGAAAATAAATGGGGCAGCAAACGCTTTTTATTCTACTATTTTTTTACAGGCATTGGAGCGGGGCTATGCAGTGTTGTTTTCGCTTTTAACTCAAACGTGCCTGTTGTGGGAGCATCAGGCGCCATATTCGGACTGCTTGTTGCTTACGCGATGATGTTCCCGGATAGTGTGATACTGCTTTTTTTTATTTTTCCCATGAAAATGAAATACGCGGCAATGGTCTTAGCCGGAATAAATTTGCTGGGTGCAATGTCTAATCCGGGGGGAGGGATTGCCTATATCGCCCACCTTGGAGGAGGGTTGTTCGGATATCTATATCTGAAGAATGAGCGGATCAGGATTATGTTTTCCCGATACAGCATAAGTAATTTAATGCGCTCCTTAAAAAGAAAAAAACAGATTAAAAAACAATCGCAAATGGAGGATATGAATGAGCAGGTAGACAAGATCCTCGAGAAAATATCCGCTCATGGCATAAAAAGCATTACGGAAAAAGAAAAAAATATTTTAATGAAGAAAAGCAGGAAAACAAAGGGGTCAGACCTCGAAAGTAGAAAGTAGCCTTATCCCTCTGTTCCTGTTTTATATTCCCATCGACCATCTTGAATGGTATATTTAATGGCATACTGGATTTAGAAAAAAGAAAAGAGGGACGGAGGCAACTTGTCAACTTATTGATAGAATTATCAGAAGTAGGAGGTAAATTTAAAATGATTGAAGTTGAAAGAAAAACTGATAAGGAGTTTTCAGTGGTTGTGGAGGAAGGTAATACAAAGACAGAACACATTGTTAGCTTAGATGATGATTATTATAAGGATTTGACTCAGGGAAAAATCAGCAAAGAAGCATTGATAAAAGAATCTTTTAAGTTTCTACTTAAAAGAGAGCCGAAAGAATCTATCCTTTCTAAATTTAACTTAAAGCTTATCAATACTTATTTCTCAGAATTCGAGGAAGAAATGAGGAGGTAATGTCATGAAAAAGGAGATTTATTATTTCTTAATAACTGGTTTAGTTTTTTCAGGAATTCTATCAGGGGTTTATGCCTTAGAATCTAAGGCAGAACCTAATATGATAAAGAGAGTTATAAAAATGGAAGCAGAAGGAGGGATTGTTCATTACCAGAAGGAATCTTTTTGGGATGAAGAGAGTTTTTATGAGATATTAAGCTCGAAAGAAAATTTTGAGGCTAAAGAGCTTAATTCTTTTCAAAAAAATGCGAAAAAGTATGGCAGAAAAATTGTTAATCCCAAAGTCAAATTTGACGAGTCAAAAAAAGCGGCTCTTTTTTTATGTGATGTAAAAGGGGCAAAGGAGGGATCCTGGTATGATTTTGATTGGTTCTTAAGGCCTCTTGGCTTGGATTTTCTTGACAATCACTTTGAAAGAAAAGATAAAGAGCTTCGCTGGGGAGGCAAGGTTAGAGGAGTAAAAACAGAGATAAGTATAAGATTTCCTTACGCTATTTCTAATTGCCATGAGCATGTTTGGAAAAGGTAGAATGTTGGATGGATATTGAAATTTTGGCAGCTGAGTCCTTAGAAGTACGGGGTCTTTGTTGTTTTGTGAAAACGGCAGAAAGCTTGCTTGTAAAGTGGATATATTTCGTAGTAATCACCGTAATTTTTAAGAAATCTGTGTAACTATATTTAACAAAAAAAGGAGGTAAGATGAAAATTCCGGATGAAGTAAGAAATTTATTTGAGAAACGGCCTTTAGTTGTCTTTGGTACAGCGGATAAACAAGGGAGTCCGAATGTAGTTCCCATATTTTGGAAAAAGATTATTGGTGATGAGGCAATTTTATTGGTGGATAATTTTATGAGCACGAGTAAAAAAAACCTTTTAGAAAATAGCGATGTTTGCCTCTCTTTTTGGGATCCGGAAACAGAAGAAGCTTATAAAATTAAGGGGGAAGGTACCTACTATACAAAAGGAAAAATTTATGAAGAAGGCAAAAATTTTATACAATCAAAAAAGCCTGAAAGAATTCCAAAAGGAGTGGTGGGGGTTAAAGTAAAAGAAATTTATACCATAAAACCAGGCTCTAATGCAGGTAAAAGATTATAGAAGGAAAACAGGGACGAAGGCAACTTGTTAACCTATCGCTAATGCGCACAGACTGAGAAAAAGCAATAAATTAAAATCAAGGCGGCATGGACAAAGAAGTTATTTATGAGAAGGCAAAAGCTCTCATAAAAGATGCTTTTAAGGTTATCAAAAAAAGCCACGCGGAACTCGGAATTATTGCTGTTCCTCAGCAGTTTAGCCAAGAGGCGGCAGATATTATGTCAAGGGCAGGATTAAAAGGTATAGTTAATTTTTCTCCGGGTTTTGTTAAGGTTTCTTCTGGTGTGCTGGTTAAAAATATTGACCTTTCAATTGAATTTCTTTCGTTTTTTTGTAGTGTCAAAGGATAAATAAAATATTTAAAAGAGATAAAATATGCGCTGAAAGGAGCAGGAAAATGGCAAAAACCTGCGCGGTGGGCAAGAAAATAATAAAAGATGGAAAAGAAATTATGGTTTGTGATGAGAGCAGGGCTCAACTTTTGCCCATCTTAGAGCAGATTCAAGATGAGCAGGGCTATATATCTGATAATGATATGCAGAAGGTAGCTGATAGATTAGGTATTCATCCTGTCGAGGTTTATTCTGTAGTTACTTTTTATTCTTTCCTGAAAACAGAAAAGAAGGGTGAGTGTGTAATATCTGTAAGTAATTGCCTTTCTAATGAAATGGCCGGCAGTGAGAAAATCGTAAAGGAATTCGAGAAAAAGCTGAATATTAAGGCCGGGGAAACTACTAATGATAAAAAATTTACGCTTGAAAGAATAAGCTGTATAGGTATGTGTGACCATGCTCCTGCTATTTTGGTGGATGGTAAATTAATAGGCGATGTCAGGACTGAGGATGTAGAAAAAATTATCAACGGCCAGGGAAGCATTGAAAGTAAAATCAATAAAGATAATGAAGGCAAAAAAAGACAAGGGCCTGTTATTTTTAGCGAAATTGAACCTTACGCGGGTTTAAAGAAAGCATTAGAATTAGGAAAAGATGCAGTGGTAAAAACTTTAAAAGATTCTAATCTAAGAGGAAGAGGAGGAGCAGGATTCCCTACAGGGCTTAAATGGGAATTGACAGCGCCTGAAGCAGAGGATAAGAAATACGTTATTTGTAATGCCGATGAAGGTGAACCGGGAACGTTTAAAGACAAGATTTTGTTAGCCGAATATTGCCGTTTGTTGTTTGAAGGTATGGTGATAGGGGCGTTTGCTGTCGGCGCGGAAGAAGGATATGTGTATCTGCGCGGTGAATATAAATCGTTTTTACCTGTCTTAAAGAAAGAACTTGTCAAAATGAAAAAAGCCGGAGCGCTTGGGAGCGGTATTATGGGTGAAAAGGGATTTAATTTTGATGTAACAATCAAGCTTGGGGCAGGGGCTTATGTATGCGGTGAGGAAACTGCTCTTATTGAATCTCTGGAGGGGTATCGGGGAGAACCGCGGAACAGGCCGCCATATCCGGTTAATACAGGATTCAACGGCTGTCCTACAATAGTCAATAATGTTGAAACCTTTGTAACAGTTACGCATATAATTGCTAAAGGGACGGATTGGTTTAAATCATTCGGAACGAAAAAATCTTCCGGTTCAAAATTGCTGAGTATTTCCGGTGATTGTAAAAATCCCGGTGTTTATGAGGTGCCGTTTGGGATTTCTATTAAAGAAATTCTTAAGATGGTTAAAGCTGAGGATACACAGGCTGTACAGGTTGGAGGGGCTTCGGGAATTTGTTTGCCGCAGAACCGGTTCAATCGGAAAATCGCGTTTGAAGATATTTCAACGGGAGGATCAATTATTATATTTAATAAAAAGCGGAATATGCTGGATGCGGCTGAGAATTTTCTTAAATTTTTTGAGGAAGAATCATGCGGCCAGTGCACACCGTGCAGAGAAGGCATACCTGTATTGCTGGAAGGCCTTGGCAAAATAAGAAACGGAGAGTGTACCGAAGATTATATGAGCAATCTTCTCTCTTTATGCGAGACTATGGAGTTGGCTTCAAAATGCGGTTTGGGACAAACTGCTCCCAAGGCTTTTGTGTCAATATTAGAAAATTTTAAAAAAGAATATAATTTAGTTAAATATTAGCGGAATATTGGAAGGAGCAATAATAAAATGACGGAACAACCTTTTTCCAAAGAAACCTCACGTGCCCCGGTAAGTCAAAGGCGGCAGCAGATTGATAAAGAAGACCGCATGGTAAGAGTGGTAATTGATGATATTTCCGTTGAGGTTTCAGCCGGAACAACTATTTTAGAAACTGCCGAAAAAGTAAACATAAAAATACCTACACTTTGCAATCATGATGATCTTTGTATCGCGGGTGTTTGCCGGTTATGCGTGGTTGAGGTAGAGGGAGAGTGCACTCTTCAGGCATCTTGCGCCTACCCTATACTTAAACCTATTAAAGTCAGGACGCATTCTTCACGTGTTCGCCGCACCAGGCATAATATTATTAACCTTTTATTAAGAAACCATTATGGGGAATGTTACACATGTGATAAGAACGGCAAATGCGAACTGCAGAACTATGCGGATGAGTATGGTGTTAAGGAATTTAAATTTGGGCATATAGATAAACCCCGCTATAAAACAGACACATCCAGTTATTCGCTGGTAAGGGATATGGATAAATGTATTTTATGTAAGCGTTGTGTGCGTACCTGTATTGATTTGCAGGAAGTCGGGGTGCTTGAGGCTCTCGGCAGAGGAGCAAAGACAAAGATTGGAACATTCTTTGATAAGCCCTTAGATGAAGTAATTTGTATTAATTGCGGGCAGTGTGTTAACCGTTGCCCGACCGGGGCGTTAAGAGAACAAAGCGATATTTCTAATATCTGGAAAGCAATTGATGATCCGGCTAAGCATGTTATTATTCAGACTGCTCCAAGCCCGCGGGCGGCGATCGGTGAGGAATTTGGCCTGCCTGCCGGAACCAGTGTTACAAAGCAGTTGAATACGGCATTAAAAAGGGTTGGTTTTGATAAGGTTTTTGATACAAATTTTACAGCGGATTTGACCATTCTTGAAGAGGGGAC
>DAOVNL010000009.1 GCA_030630245.1 Candidatus Omnitrophota bacterium
CTCAGTTAACACTAACACTGATTACTTTTGATTTAGGAAAGCAGACTTTCCCCTCAATAAGAGAATAAAGGGTATAGTCCCTGCCCACGCCTACGTTCTTACCAGGTTTAAATTTCATCCCGCGTTGCCTGATCAAAACAGACCCTGCTTTTACCGTTTCACCACCAAAATGCTTTAACCCTAACCTCTGAGAATTACTGTCTCTTCCGTTACGGCTTGCGCCTTGTCCTTTTTTATGTGCCATGTTTTTATCTCCTCAATGAGCCCGCATAGGCGGACGAATTGATCCCGCCGAATATGAGGAAAATTGTCGAAGAAAATTTCCCCATCGTTTATGAAGCGGAACATTAAATTAACAATCTAATCTTTTACTTATTTATCTTTTTGATAAGTAATTTCGTTAACTTCTGCCTGTGCCCGGTCTTTTTATGCGCGTCCTTCCTGCGCAGATACTTATAGACCACTAATTTCTTGCCTTTTGTCTCCTCTACCACCTCAGCCTCGACCTTTGCCCCTTCGACATAAGGATGGCCAATCTCAACCTTTTTGCCGTCAGCAAGCAGCAAAACTTTGTCCAGAGTAATTGTACTCTTTACTTCCTCATCAAGTTTATTGACCTCAATAACATCTTTTGGCGCAACCTTATATTGATTACCGCCAATTTCTAAAATTGCATACACAATATCCACCTCCAAATTTAAACAATCATTTTTTCGCTCATTTCTCTAAAAAACAATGAAAAAAGTATATCACAAAAATATAACCTCTTCAATACCTAAATGTTCGTCACTAATTACGGCAATTTTTACCCACATCTTCTTTTCCATATTGGTAATCGTCATGCGGTCTTCATTGAGCAGCCGCATGGCTATTTGGGGGTGGACCTTTACCTTAAGATAACGCCTCTTATTTGTTTGAAGAAAGTATCTTATCTGTCTTAATGCGGTAATGGCAATACTTTGCGTAGATTTTATCTTGCCCGTTCCCGAGCAATGACCGCATTTATTAAAAATTACGCTTTCCAGGTTTTTTCTGATCCTCTGCCTGGCTATTTGAACAGTGCCCAGGGGAGAAAACGGATACACCGTAAAACGCGCCTTATCATTTTCCATAGCCTTCAGCAGCACGCTAAGCACCTTTTTCTGATGAGAGAACTTCTGCATATCAATAAAGTCGATTATAATTATTCCGGCCAGGTCTTTCAAAACTATCTGCCGCGCTATCTCTTTTGCCGCCTCTAAGTTAGTTAGAAAGGCTGTTTCCTCTAATCTCCCTCTATTCACAAAACTACCGCTATTTACGTCAATTGAGATCAATGCCTCTGTCCTTTCAATAACTATATATCCGCCTTTTTTAAGCGCTGCCTTCTGGGCAAATATATTTTCTATTTGCTGCTGCGCATCATGTTTCTCAAAAAGAGGCATTTTTTCCTTAAAAAAACGGATGTACCGCTGCAAATGGGGAGCCAGAGTTTTGATAAACCCCATTACTCTTTTATAATCCTCTTTCTTATCAATCAATACCTGTTTTATCTCATCGTTGAAAAAGTCCCTGGCTACTCTCAAAATCAGATCATATTCCTCGTATATTAAACAAGGCGCATTCCTTCTGGAGGATTTAACTTTTATTGTTCTCCATAATCTGAGCAGGTATTTTAATTCGCGGGTAAACTCACGCTTTCCCATCTGCTTGGCCTGGGTGCGCATAATACAGCCCATATCTTTAGGCAACCCTATTTCCTTAAGCAGCGCTTTTAAACGCTGCCGCTCTTTATCATTGGTTATCTTTTTGGAAATACCGATATTTTTGCTATACGGCATTAATACCAGAAAACGCCCCGGAAGACTTATTTGGGAAGTTAAACGGCACCCTTTGGTCCCAAACGGCTCTTTAACGATCTGAACAAGGACATTCTGGCCTTTAGTCAAAAGCTTATCGATTGTCTTTGTTTGCTGGTTTGCTTTCTTAGAAGCATTATCAGATTCAGCCTCGTCCGCGTTTTCAATGGCATATTCATCCGAACGCAATGTTTCCGGCAGTAATTCCTGTACATATAAAAACCCGTTCTTTTCCAGTCCGATATCAACAAATGCCGCTTCCATGCCTTTGACTATCTGCGCCACTCTGCCTTTGTATATATTGCCGGCCAGATGTGCCACACTGCTTCTTTCCAGGAAAAACTCCTGCAGCTTGCCGTTTTCTAAAACAGCAACTCTCTTCTCCTGTTCATCAATACTCATTAAAATTTCTTTATTCTGCATAATTAATCTCTATAATCCTTAAATCTTCATTTAGCTGTCTATCCATTCTATCTTTGAATTCCAGCAGTTCCATTTTTATTTTCAAAAAAAATAATACTCCCATTTCACCTCTTACTCCCAGTTTTAGAGCCTGATCGAATTTCACCTTTGGATGAGGGCTGAAACCTTGAGTCAGGACAAAAGGAATTTCCGCGCGTCTTAATGCCCTATAAATAAGCCTTATAAAATCCAGGTGCGATATAAAACGCATCATCCCATCTTTTTTAAACTTTGCCTTAATTTTCAATACATCCATCTAAGTTTTAACAAAAGACAAAAAACCTAGGACTTAAAACTCTGATATTTCCACTCAGTCTTCGGTTTTTGTCTAAAGTTTCAAACCTCACACAAACTGGTTTTTATTTCCTGAAAAAATACCCCTTATTTCTTCTTCCTTTTTCCTTCTCTGTTTTCTTTTGGACAACCGGCTCAGGTTTTTCCTCCGCCGTTTTTTCCTCGGCCTCAGCAGGAGCATCAGGCACCGCTGTTGAACCCTCCCCGGCAACAGCAGTTTCCCGCGTATCCGCCGCGGCACTCACCTGTTCTTCTGCCTCTATCGCTTCGAGTTCCTTATCGAACATGTCTGCTTTGAGAAAATCAGCTTCCTCAGTTTTGAGAAAATCTGCTTCCTCGGCTTTGACAACATCTTCCATGCCGAATTCAGCCATATCTTCTTCAACTGCGCTGATATCCGTCACTGCCGTATCCAGCACATCAGATATCTTCTTTCTTTTTACTATTTGATTTTCCTTTACGATATGCGGTGTAATAAAAATAAGCAGGTTATTTCTTATAACATCTTCGGACTTATGCTGGAACATCAACCCCAGTATCGGGATATCACCTAAAAAAGGAACCTTTGTTTTAGTCCTAACAACCTTATCCTTGATCAATCCGCCGATAACCAAAGTCTCTCCGTCTTTGATCATTACTGTTGCATCTACTGTCTGAGTGCTCAATACCGGCACTCTTGCTCCTTCGAACTCAATCTCCTCCTGCTTATCGGAAATCTCAGGATGCAATTTTAATGTAACGTATCCATTCTTATTGATCGTAGGCGTAACTCTAAGGAGAACTCCATAGCTCTTGTATTCCCATCCGGAAATCACAAATCTCCCCTGTTCTTCACTATATGAGTAGCTGGCAATCGGCCAGTCAGTACCGACGTGTATCTCAGCCATCTCATTATCCAAAGTTGTTATGCTCGGATTGGATAGTATCTTGGTTTTTCCGTTGGTTTCGATAGCTTCAAGCAAAAGGCTGAAAGAAGAACCGTCAAGAATGCCAAAGCTAAAGTCTGAACTTGTGGACAATGGGAATGACGGCGCTGAAACGGTAGGAAATGAATCCGCCGTATCCCCTCTGGGCATATAATTATCATATTTCGCACCTACATTGTTTGCCGGCCATGGAAAAGTAGTAGCCCTTGATGACATTGAAGCAGTATAAGAAGCGTTCCAGTTTAATCCTATGTCTTCCATATTTGAAAATGTTGTTTCCATAATTCTTGCTTCAATTGTTACCTGAGGCGTCATTGAATCCAGGCGTTCAATAACCTTGCTTATCTTGTAAATATTAGTGGGAATATCCGTTACAATTACAAGATTGGCTCTTGAATCAAACTTTATTTTTCCCCGCTCAGACCGCATCTCAGAGACTGAGGTTGCCACATCAGCTGCCTTAGCATAATTTAAGGCAAATACTTCTGTGACCAGATTTTCCTGTCCCTGCTTATCAAGAGTAGTCACGCGGATTATATTTGTCTCTCTTTCATAAGCATACCCGTATGTGCGGCATATTACATCAAGAACTTTTTCCCAGGGCACATCAGTGATCTGCACGGTAACAAGCCCCTTCACCTCAGGATCCGCCACTATGCTGACATTACCTTTTAATGCAAGCACCCTGAAAACATCCTGGATATCGGCATCCTTGAACTCAACGCTGATATTGCCTGCTTGGGTATCTTCAACCTGCATTTCGTTTATCTGGTTTGCGGCCAGGAAAGACCCTACAGCCAGGACCAACACCAAAACTAAAAATAAAATCTTATTCCTGAAAGTCAGCAATTTACTGTTGCCCATTTAAACTCCCCCCTCCTTTTTTTAGATTAATAACCATTACCTTTCCCCCTTTTTGCAAGATAACACTTGCCTTTTTTATCTTTAAAACCTGCATATTCATTATCCTCTGTTTTTCTTTAACAAGCTTGCCGTTTATAATTGCCATGGACTTACCGCTGGGATCCCAGATAATCCCTTCAAGCTCAATATTACCCGTCTCTGAGAGTGGCCTTGCCCCGGGTAAAACGCGGCCGTCCTGTGTAACTAAACTGATAAACGGATCGCGATTGCCCTTATCTTGATAAGTAAAGCTCCGCACACTTGCCCGGGCTCCGGCAACTACAATGATACTTAATAAAAAAACCAAAATTTTAGCGCAGGTTTGCTTCATTCATAGAATCCTTTAAACAAAATGCATGTACAGCAAAAAAAACCTGCTGCTTTTGCGATCCTACATCCGCATTGATTATTCTAATCTTATCAATTTTCATGAATTTCTGGGAATACTCAAGCTCATTTATAAATCTCCCTAGTTTATGGTATCCGGCATAGGCGTCGATCAATACCGGAATTTTTACAAAAAACAATGCCGGGTCATCAACCACTTTCTGAGGCTCCATGGCAATAATCTTAACGCCGTTTTTCCTGGCCAGTTTTGAAAGCAGTTCCAGGAAAACCGGAAATTCCTTTTGTAAAGGCAGGCGCTTCATGAAATCTTTGTAAGCGTTATTCAGGGATTCATATTCGAGTTCCAAAGCAGTATAATTTTTAATACCCTGGTCAAGGCCGCTCAGGATCTTCTTTTTCTCATTAATTTGGGCCGAGACTTTCGCCATGTTCATTGTTTGCGGAATAATCAACAAGACAAGTACAACCGCAATGATCCCCAGGGCGATTTGGAAAAATGGCACACCCGCGATTTTTAACTCTTTGAATGAACTTATGTTAAGCTTCACCACTCAATCTCCTGTTTAAATAAACAAATTAAAGTAAAATCCATCACTTCAACCGTTGCTATCTGCCGGCGTAATACCCCTTCAAGCTTAATTCCTTTAAAGTGCTGGGAAAATTCCTTATTAAGCTTAAGATTTCTAACAAAATTACCAATTACCCCCATTTCATCGTGAATTACCGAAACAGCGGTAGCTTCAAGCTTCAGAAATTTATTTCCCCGCAAGCCCACAGCCGGAAACTGTGCCTGAGCCGCTGCTTCTTTTTCCAGAGATAATTGTCTTAACCAAATTCCCGGTATGATCAGATCACTTAGCAGATTCAATTTTTTCGACCACAAGAATCTATTTGTTATCAAGGGACTAAAAAGAGCATTGGCTGCTTTCAGATTTACCGTTTTATGCTGAATAAAAATAATCTTTTGCTGTTCAGGAGCCAGCCCCTTTAACCGGGTATCAAGCGCATGAAGCGTAATACTGCGGCCAACGTTTATAGCGGTAATAATCAAAACAATTACCAGGAGCACAGCATTTATTGAAAGCAATATCAAGTTTACAGGAATATGCTGCTGTTTTTCCTCTTTTTTTGCTTTATAAGCTTCAGGCAGCAGGTTAATTTCTATCATATTTTACCCTCTAAGTGCCAAACCGATCGATACTGTTAACAAAGGGCCTACTTCAATAAGCCGCTCTTTAGACAGATCAAGATTTATTTGTAAAATTCTTGTAGGGTCCCACACCTCAACATCTATGCCGAGAATGCTGTTTAAGACCTTGTCGATCCCCTTGAACTTAGCCGTTCCTCCTGTAAGAAAAATCTTTTGTACGCTTCCCCCCATCTGGCTTTCCACATAATTAAAAGACATCTGAATTTCGCTCGCGATCGAATCTAAAACAGAGCGGATAGCGCTTATCATGTCCCCGTATCTCTCCTTTGGATTATGCTTTAAATCATCAGCCTCCTCTTCGGTCATTTCGAATTCATCGACAATAGCTTTTGTCAAGTGCCTGCCGCCGATAGGAATATCACGGTTAAAGTGAGGGATATTGTCGCGCAGAATAGTTGTACTGGTTATATCAGCTCCTATGTCTAAGACAGCAATGATACCCTTATTCTCCTGCTGTACTAATTTGAAAGAATTCACTATAGCAAAAGAATCAACATCAATAACTCCCGGAGTCAGCCCTACAACCCGCAAAATCTTTATTCTTTCTTCAATAACTTCTTTTTTCACGGCAACCAGCAGAACCTTCATCATCTTCTGCCCCTTGCCTTCGCCGCTCTCACCTAATATTTGAAAATCATAATTAACCTCATCAAGATTAAACGGAATATATTTGCCCAGGCCAAATTTCAGAGCCTTGAGCAATTCTTCCGTTGTCATCTTCGGCATCTGCACATATCTGACGATAACTGCCTGCCCTGAAACAGAGGTATTAACTAATTTTGTGCTTATCTGCGCGTTTTCCAGGGATTTTTTTACAGCTTGCGATATATCCGCGATTTTTGAACTTTTAAAAGGCTGGATGTCAAAACTCACCAAGTGTTTAAACAAAGAACCAGGCTGCGTAAGCAGCTGTACCACTTTTACGCTGGAGTTACCTATGTCCAGCCCAACTGAAACCTTTGGCTTGGGCTTTACAAATTTTTCAAATATAGCTTTTAATTGTTCCATAATTCAAACAGGAAAGTCATGGCCCCCATCGCCAATTTAAGCAAAAAAACAAATCAATAATTAATATTTTTAGTCTAACATAGATTAATTAATGATTCAAGTAATATTTAAGCCTTATTTTTACAACATGTTAGCAATTTTTCGAAGCCCGAAACAGAAAAACAGCGCAAGCATTAACATGCCTAAACTGTTGCTATAGTGTCGGTTATGTTGACTTCAGTTACCTTTGCTTTCTTTATTGTGTTGCCCATGTCCGCATTTGTCCGAACTTTAACATAAACATAAGTGTCTGAATACCCGCACCAGCAATCATTTTCCCTTTTTTCAAAAAGAACACTCAATTCTTTATTTAAAAACTTCTTACGCAAAGCAAAGCTGGATTGAGCCGCCGCATTTTCAAGGATCAGCCTGCGATGCTTTTTGATACGAACGTCGATCTGAGAGTCCATTCTCGCGGCGGGAGTACCGCTGCGCGGGCTAAACGTAAAAACATGCACTCTTGTAAAGCCCGCATTTTTAACTAAATCAAGCGTATTATTAAACTGCTCATCCGTCTCACCGGGAAAACCGACCATAATATCGGTACTAAAAGATATGTCTTTTACTTTGCTCCTGATCATTCTTAATTTATCTAAATACTCCCAAGCACTGTAATCCCGGTTCATTTTTTTCAGGATAAAACTGTCACCGCTCTGCAGAGGGATGTGTAAATACCGGCAAAGTTTTGAATTATCCGAAAACTGCTTAAGCAAGCAATCATTTACATCCCTGAACTCGATAGAGCTCAGGCGCAGACGCTTCAAACCGGGGAGAAGATTTAATTCTTTGATCAGATCCGCGATCTGCGCCCTCTGCCTGAACTCTCTGCCCCATGTGCCCAGATTAATACCGCAAAGAACAATCTCTTTAAATCCTTTTTTACTCAAAAAATCAATCTCACTCAAAATTTCCTTTGGTTTGCGGCTTCTTGGACCACCCCGCATATGAGGCACAATACAGTAACTGCAGAAATTATCGCAGCCATCCTGTATTTTTACAAACGCCCTGTTATGACGGGTAAAATCAGTGATCCCCTTTTGCCAGCCATTAAACTCAGGCGGAAGATAAGCCGCCGCGTTTTTATCTTCAAGGATTTCGCCAAATTCCCGTTCGACCATTCTAAAAACCGAGCCTTTTTGATCTTGAGGGATAATACAGCTTACACCTTTAGGTTTTAATTTCGAGGCTTTAATATTTTGGGCATAGCAGCCCGTTAGGATAATTTTTGCTTTTGGATTTTTGCAGGAGAGATTTTTAAGCAGGCTTCTGCACTTTTTATCCGCACGCGATGTTACCGTACATCCGTTGACAATCAAAAAAGCGGGGGCAATTTCAGTTTCAACAAAACCGTTAGCTAAAAACTCTTCACGTATTAACTGTGTTTCATATTGATTTACTTTACAACCAAAGGTGAAAAACGCGCAGGTTCTTTTAATTTTAACGCTCATTTCTTTTTCCAGCATAATTTTAATAACTATTGATATTTCCAGGCCACCTCGGCGTCAACGCCGGATAAAACCGCTCTGCCGTAAACAGTTTTAGACTCTGTCCCGGAATCTTTAACAACCATAATTGAAATAGTTTCAAGTTCAGGATACTCCTCTTTCAATCCAAGCGCCATATCAATAGCCAGTTTTTTTACGATAAGAATAGATTTTGCTTTAAACCGAATATTTAAAGTAAAAAAGAGAAACTTCTCCCCGAATTTCATATCCTCAACATCAAAATTCTGCTGATAATCCCGCCAGCCGTTTATATATTCCAATAAGTATAATTCGCTTATCCGCTCCTTTTTCTCCTTAAGTTGCGGCATTTCAGAACTTATCTGGTAAATTACAACGACAAAGAAATAAAGAAAAGTAACAATCGCAAAGATGAAGACCTTTCTTTTATTCCTTATGAAAAAATCTTTTCCTTTAACCGTCAGCCCCCGGATAACCTTATCCAGAGGAAATTTATCTTCACTTTTGTTCATGATTTCCACTCATAATTTAAAACCGATAACACCATTGTCACCGCAGTTTCGCATCTAAGCACATTTTTCCCAAGCGTTATTCCTATTGCCCCATGTTTCTTAGCATTTCGCACTTCCTCTTCTGTAAAATCTCCTTCCGGCCCGATGAAAATTATTGTACTCTGCGGATTATTGGCTTTAGCAAATTTTTTCAAGGAAACCGTTCCTTCATGCAAAGAAGGGATTAAGGCCAGGCTGTAACCGGAGATTCTCATAATGAGCGAAGAAAAATCAGTCACCAAGGCTATCTGAGGGACAAAAGAACATCCACACTGTTTTGCTGCCTCAACCGCAATCTTCTGCCACCTAAGCCTTTTATCTGCTGCTTTGTCCTGAGGTATTCTGACAATTGTTCTTTCGCTCAGCAATGGAACCAAGGTATTAACTCCCAGCTGAGTTGCCTTATCTACTATGGAATCAAACTTTGAAAGCTTAGGTATAGCCGCAGCTAAGGTTATATCCGCATTGTCCTTTAAAGCTAATCTGCTCTCGCGAATCCGCATTATCCCCTTTTTAGAGGATAATGATAATAATGTTCCAAGATACTCCTTACCCCTGCCATCAAATGCTGCGACACTAGCCTCTTTTCGCAGCCTTAAGACAGAATAGGCATGCCTTGCCTCATCATGGCCTATATTTATCTCTTTTCCGTTTACATCTTCCGGATAAATATAAAATCGATGCATTACTAATATCCTTTTGTATTAACCTATACATTATATTTAAACACACATCTTTGTATAAAACAAGTGGACGACAAAAACTGTCGTCCACTTATATTTATTCAGTTTTCTTAGCAAATATTACAGCTCTGGCCAAACATGCCCTTTACTTACTTTTAGACTACACTCAGCAGTCGGATCTCCGTCACCATCTACACCAAGAGTATAACCCGTAGAATCCGGGTCCGGACAATCTACTGCATTAGCTAAAAGATTTAAAACCACCAGATCAGCAATTGTTGCAAAACCAACATCAGTACCCCAGGCCTTATCCACATTATACTGCACTTCATAAGTATTCATCGCTGAAACAAGACCACGCAAATTAGCTATACACACCTTTTTGTTGGCATCTTCCCTGACATCAGAAAAACGAGGCAGGATTAAAGCCACAAGTATACCAAGTATTGCAATAACAATCAAAAGCTCAATTAATGTAAAACCTTTTTTACTCATCTTACTTCACCCCCCATATTTAATTATAAACTACGTCAACATTATCATCATTTGCAAAACATGAATTGTGACATCCCGTCCAATTCACCCACCCAGCACAGCTGGACGATACTATATGTCTAACCGGCCTTAACTTTCCCTGTTCTCTGAGCCCCATCAGACCCGCTGCAACCCAAATCCCTGTAACCAAAAAAGTTACACCATACAGCATAAATTTCCACTCAGCAACTATATCCAACCGGGTTTGAAAAATAGGCAGCAATGAGATTAAAATACTGCAAAAGGCACTATTTTCCGGCAGCTTAATTATCGTAACGCCTTTTGTTTTCACTTCTTCCCTCCTTTTTTTATATAATAATCAGCTGTTTTTGTCAAGGATTATGTTCTCTTAGGTTTTAAGAAGCAATTACCATGCCATTACTATCCCCCCCCATTCCGACGAAGAAACTTTTTCTGTCCGGTACCTCTGTGTACCCGCTTTCCCAGGAAACAGCAAATGTGTAATATCTTACCCATATAACACTGCCGCTTACTTGATAATATTCACCATATTAAACATCGGCAGAAATAAAGAAAGAGCAATGACCGCGACAATAGCGCCTATAAAAATCAGCATTATCGGCTCAACTATGGAGCTAAGCCTTTTAACCGTACTATCAACCTCGCTGTCATAAAAATCAGCGATCTTATTCAAAATAGTATCCAAAGTACCGGATTCCTCACCCACCGAAACCATGTGCCCAACCATTAAAGGAAAAATCTTATTATTCCGTAATGGATTAGCCATGCTTTCACCTCTATTAACATTTTCCGCCACTATTGAAACAATTTTTGCAATCGCCGCATTGCCTACGGTTGTCTCTACGATCCGCAAAGATTGCAATATAGGCACACCGCTGTTAACTAATGTTCCCAATGTGCGGGCAAAACGTGAAATTCCGGCCTTTTTAATTATAGAACCAAAAATAGGAATCTTTAACATTAGCAATTCAATATTATATCTGCCCACTTTTGTCTTGCGATAACGCAAAAACATCAGTACAACAGCAACAATCCCGCCAAGAACAAAATGCCATTTTGTTCTTAACCAGTAACTCAGGTTTAAAAGAATCTGTGTAGGCAGAGGAAGTGCCGCGTCCATAGAATTAAATAACGCCTCGAATTTAGGAAAAACACCC
>DAOVNL010000055.1 GCA_030630245.1 Candidatus Omnitrophota bacterium
ATGAATTCAGTACGGTAAAGCCCTATTCCCTGGGCTCCGTGAGCAATGACTGAAGGCAGTTCCTCGGGAAATTCTATGTTAGCGCCGATAACGATACTGCGGCCGTCTTTAGTAATCGCGGGCAGGCTTTTAAAGCGTGAGAGCCCTTTTTCAAAATCCTGAAATTTCTTTTTTTCCTTCTGATACTTCCTTATTACAGATTTTTGCGGATTTATGATAACATGCCCGTTATTTCCATCAATAATAATGATATCGCCGTTTTTTACTAAAGGCGTGATGGTTTTAAGGCCGACTACAGCAGGTATTTCTCCCGAACGCGCCAAGATCGCCGTATGTGAGGTTCTGCCTCCCATGTCGGTCGCAAAGCCGATAACCTTTTCTTTATGCATCAATGCTGTATCAGACGGAGAAAGATTAGTAGCGACTACAATAACTTTTTCTTTTAAATCAGCTAATCCCTGTTTCTGTTTGCCAAGCAAATTGCGAATTATCCTTTTTCCCACATCCTGGATATCAGCGAGGCGCTCTCTCAGATATTCATCATCCATCTTAGAAAAGACATCCGAATATTTCTTTATTACGACAACAAACGCGTGCTCAACGTTGACCTTTTCCTTTTTGATTTTATTAATAACTTCCTCGATCAGCATGCGGTCTTCCAGAACAAGCAGGTGCGCGTTAAAAATTTCCGCGTGTTCTACCCCCATTTCCCTGGAAATCTGTTTTTGAATTTCCAGGATCTCTGAACGTGTTTTTATCAGCGAATCCTCAAACCGGCTGAACTCTATAGCGAGCTTATTTTCGCTTATATTATGCCTGGTGATGGTATATTCCTCGCTGTCCCAGATAAAAACCCTGCCGATAGCAATACCCGGTGAAGCGGCTATTCCTTTAATAAATTTCTTTGTGCTTTTTGCCGGTTTTTTATTAATCATTGTTTAATAAGAGTTTTTCAAGTTCGTTAACAGCCTGCTCCGCGTCAACACCAACAGCATAAATTGTAACCTGCTGTCCCTGTCCGGCCGCAAGTATCAAGATCCCCATTATTGACTTTCCGTTTACTTTTTGCTTTCCTTTTTTTACCGATATTTCACTGTCAAATTTATTTGCCACCTGTACGAAAATAGCTGCCGGCCGCGCGTGTAGTCCTGTTTTATTTAGAATTGTTACTTTTCTTTCGACTTTTTCTACAGGATTACTCATTATTATGAATTCAGTCTCCGGCTTTTTTATACAAATACAGAGCCTTTGTCTTTAAGCTCTAATATCAGATTGACAATATTTTTAGCAATTTTTTTAGCATCATGGCGAACATGATCCTGGGTGTTTATAACATTATCAGCAAGAACCTTTATCCCTTCAGCAGTGATCCTATCGATATCCGGCTTTACGGGAACGGCATTCTCTTTCCTATACTTTTCAAGAAATCTGTTAGGCACTAACCCCTTGTTTACAATGCAATAATCGATAATATTCTTTCCGGTATGATCGTTTATGGCCTTGACATGGTCATAAGCCGTAAAGCTGTCGGTTTCACCGGATTGAGTCATCACATTACAGATATAGATCTTTACACCCCCAGATGCGGCTATTGCATCAGGAATATTTTTTACAAGCAGGTTCGGTAAAACACTTGTATAAAGACTTCCCGGCCCCAGGATTATTGCCTCTGCGTTAGCTATGGCATCAAGGGCATCATCTGTAGGCAGGCAATTCTCAGGCATAAGATACACCCTTTTAATAGGGCTTGTGCTTTTTGAGATCTTTGTTTCTCCGTAAGTCTTTGTTCCATTGACATGTTTGGCCATTAAGATAACCCGCTTTAATGTCGAAGGTATTACCTGCCCTCTGATGGCCAGTACCTTGCTCGATTCTTTGATCGCCTTATCAAAGTCGCCGATGAGCTGTGTCATCACTGTAATAAAAAGGTTGCCGAAATTATGGCCGGCTAGCTCTGTGCCCTCCTGGAAACGAAACTGGAACAAGTCCCGCATTAAAGGCTCAGCATCGGCAAGCGCAACAAGACAGTTTCTTATATCACCCGGAGGCAGGATATTAAACTGCTGTCTCAGCCGGCCGGAACTGCCGCCATCATCCGAAACAGTAACTATGGCAGTTAAATTTGATGTATAATCCTTTAATCCCTGTAACAGAACAGACAGGCCTGTACCGCCGCCGATCACAACGATCTTCGGCCCCCGGCTTAGTTGCCTTTTTTTATAAACCAGGTCAACTAATTCCTTTTCTTTGTGAACCGGCATAAAAATAGCCACAAGTGACTTTACCATTCTTTTGATGCCGGTAAATATTAAAATTATACCGCAAATGACTAAAAGAATTCCAATAACCGGAATGCTTTGATTTTTAACTTCATTTACACTGTCAATTGTCCCCAGAACTACCAGAATAATCCCTAAAGTACTCAGAATTATCCAGCGCTTAACTCTCATCCCGGGATATAACCACTTAAGAACTCGCATGATAGCCCTACTTTTTAGAATCTTCCTGCTTAATTATTTTCAGCAAAGTTTTTTCATCCTTAGCCGCTTTTAAAGTATCTCTAAAGTACCTGTCCTTTAAAAGCCGTGAAATTCTCGCGAGTGCCTTTAGGTGCGGTCCTGCTGAATCCTCAGGGGCAACCAGTAAAAAGAAAATAAATACTTTTTCTCCGTCTAAAGAATCAAAGTCAACTCCTTTTTCGGAAATTCCAAAAGCAGCGACCAGCTCCTTTACGCCCTCAGATTTACCATGCGGGATTGCAACGCCCTGTCCGATTCCTGTAGAACCTAATGCTTCGCGATCAAGCAATATTTTAATCAATTTTTTCTTATCTTTTATAACCTGAGCCTTTAAAAGCAGATCAATCAGTTCCTCGATAACCTCTTCTTTTGTCGAAGCGGTAAGATTCGCGCAGATGGCCTTTTCGTTCAAAAAATCCATAATTTTCATAATTAGTCCCTTTCTTCGCTTGTGTTATCTACGCCAAAGTCGGAAGATTTGACATTATTTTTTTTGCGATGCGTTTTAATTTTATCCTTATGCCTGCGCAAGGTTTTTTCAATACGAGTGCAGACTTTATCAATAGAGGCATACATATCCGTATCAACACTTTTTTCGGTATTTTTCAGTTGCTTTCCTCATACGGATATTTCTGCGGTTTTCCTGTATTTTTCCACGCTTAAAATAGCATGTACGTCAATGATCTTATGCAGGTATTTCTCAAAGTTATCTGTCCTTTTCCTCACATGCTCTTTTAAAGCATCTGTTATTTCAAAATGTCTTCCGCTAATTCTAAGCCCCACTATATTTCCTCCTTTTTTCTCTTAAAACGATGCTGTAATCATAGCATTTTTCTTTTTATTCGTCAAGAACGGCCCTCTACATGGCAAATCTCTCGCCAAGATAAATCTTTTTAGCATCAGGATTATTAATCAATTGCTCCGCTGTTCCTGAAAGAAGTATTTTTCCCTCATGCATAATATAACTGCGGTCTGTGATACTCAGGGTCTCTCTTACGTTATGGTCCGTAAGCAATATCCCCATGCCCTTTTTCTTCAGATCCGCGATGATCTGCTGCACTTCAAAAACTGCAATCGGGTCCACCCCGCTGAAGGGTTCATCAAGCAGAATAAAAGACGGGTTGGTAACAAGACAACGGGTTATTTCCAATCGCCTTCTTTCTCCGCCGGACAAGGTATATGCCCTGCTTTTTGCAAGCGCGCTCATGCGCAATTCCTCAAGCAGTCTCTCTAATCGTCTTTTGCGTTCCGCTTTACCAATAGGCAGGGTTTCTAATACAGACATAATATTTTCCTCGACCGTCAATTTTCTGAAAATTGACGGTTCTTGGGAAAGATAACCGATACCGCAGCGCGCGCGTTTATACATGGCCATATGCGTAATTTCACGGTTATCAAAGAATATCTTTCCGTTATCGGGTGTGATCAAACCGACAATCATATAAAAAGTAGTTGTCTTTCCGGCGCCGTTCGGCCCCAGCAGTCCGACAACCTCCTCTTTTCTAATGGAAATGTCTACTTTGTTAACGATCTGCTTTTTTTTGTAGGATTTCGTGATTTGTTCAGTACGCAGTAAATGATCTTCCATAATCTGTCCCTATTTTAAAAATCCCCTGATTAACCGCTGTAATATTCGATAATTCCTGCCCATTTATTTTGAGCTTTTAAAATAAACTCCGCGGTGTCTCTAAATGCTCCGCTGCCCGCGTTTTTTTGACTAATGTAGTCAACAGATGTCCTAACCTCAGCACATGCCTGAGAAACACTTACCGAAAAACCGGCACATTGAAGCGTTGCCAGGTCAAGCAAATCATCACCGATATAGCAAGCCTCTTCCGGTTTTAATTTAAACTTCTTTAAAACTCTCTTAAAAACCGGAAGTTTTTTTTTCACATTTTGGCAAACCATATCAACTGAGAGTTCTTTTGCTCTTCTTTGCACCGCGTTAGAAGATTTGCCGGTGATAATAGCGGTTTTTATGCCGGCTTTTTTAAGCAGCGCAAATCCAAATCCGTCGTGCGCATTAAACTCACGGTAGTCATCTTTATAATTACCGTAGGCAATCGAGCCGTTTGTAAGTACGCCGTCAACATCACAGATCACTATCTTTATTTTTTTTGCGATCTCTTTGTTCGAGCTTTTCATACAATACCCGCTTTCAGCAAATCCTGCACATCTAAAAGGCCAACAGGATGATTTTTTTCATCCACCACCGGTATCTCATCGATCCTTTTGTCTTTTAAAATTTTAAGCGCTTCAACCGCAAGACGTTCTTTGCTGATCGAAATAGGATTTTTTGTCATAACCTCATTAACTTGCCTGCTTAATATATCAGGATCACTTTCAATATGACGCCGCAGGTCACCGTCGGTAAAAATTCCGCAAAGCTCTTTCTTATCATTAACTACTGTCGCGGAGCCCGCGCGTGATTTTGTAATATGGACCAAAACTGTTTTTAATTTGGTTTTTTCATTTACGATCGGGTTCTGAATGCCTTTGCGCATCAGGTCATTTACTTTAAGCAGCTTTTTACCAAGATTTCCCCCGGGATGATAAAAAGCATAGTCTTCAACCTTAAAACCTTTTCTTATTAAAGCGGCTACGGCAAGGGCATCGCCCATAGCAACGGCAGCCGTAGTACTTGCCGTCGGAGCCAGGTTAAAAGGACATGCTTCCTTTTTTACCCCGACATTAAGCACAATGTCACTGTATTTTGCCAAGGGGGATTTAAGATTTCCGGTAAAAGCGATTAATTTCGCTCCTATCTTTTTAATTAAAGGCAGAAGCCTTGTGATTTCCTCTGTCTTTCCGCTGTTTGAAATCGCGATAACAATGTCCTCGCCGGTTACCCGTCCCAGATCACCGTGCACAGCCTCAGCCGGATGCAGAAATAAACTGGGCACCCCGAGACTGGCAAGGGTCGCAGAGATCTTGCTTCCGATAAGTCCGGGCTTACCCATGCCGGTTATTACCACCCTGCCTTTACATTTTGCAACCGCCTCAACCGCCTTTTCAAAGTTTTTATTTATTCCCGGCAGTAAATCCATTATCGCTTTTGCTTCGATGCGAAGGACATTCCTGGCAATCTTCTTAGAATTCTTCTCAATCATTTACGATCTCCCGTATTTTAACCGCTTTAACCAGCAAGCATTCAAGTTCAGCCGGAGTCAACATGTTCGGGCCGTCGCAAAGCGCTTTTTCAGGTGATTTATGCACCTCCAGAAACAAGCCATGCGCTCCTGAGGCAACGGCAGCCAGGCTTAAAACAGGGGCAAATTCCCTTTCACCGCTTGACTTACCCTTGCCGGCACTTGGAAGCTGCACGCTATGTGTCGCGTCAAAAGCAACCGGATAGCCGAAGCTGCTCATAATAGCTATAGAACGCATATCGCTAACCAGATTATGATAACCGAAACTTGTACCGCGTTCAGTGATGATAACTTTTTTATTTCCCGATGCCTCAATTTTTTTAATCACATTACGCATATCCTCAGGGGCCATAAACTGGCCCTTTTTAACATTAACGGTTTTTTTACTTTTAGCGGCAGCCACGATCAGGTCGGTCTGTCTGCAGA
>DAOVNL010000209.1 GCA_030630245.1 Candidatus Omnitrophota bacterium
ACTAATATTAACTATTGGTGACCGATAGTAACCGAAAAAAGTGTCAACTATTGACTGAGGCCAAAAAAGAACAAAAAAGAATAGATGCTTGATTTTTGCGCGAAGAGGCATATAATAAGATTATGAATAAAAACCGCTTTTCTTTTTCAGGCTTTACATTCATAGAATTGCTTATTGCTACGATCATCATCGGCGTTCTTATCGCCATATCCGTGCCTGCGTATCTTAGGCACACTGAGCAGGCAAAGGGCGCAAAGGCATTAGAAAACATACAAAACATTTTTAACGCTGAGATGATCTACATGGCAGAAAACGAAAGCTTTTCCGCGGATCGCGCTGTGCTGAACACTTATTCTCCTATCGGGCCTGATGACTCGGACTGGGCTTACAGCATTGCGGCAACCCAGTCAACTTTTACAATCACCGCCACAAGGATATGCCCCAACAATCTCAATTATAACAATTTGACGATCACCATGAACGAGGATTCAGTCATAACAGGCGTACCCTACCCCCCGTAATACTGCGGCAGGACTTCAGCTAACTCTTTATTCCCTGCAGGCAAACTTCATACAACTTCTGTGTTTTTTTAAGCATATATTCCGGGCGGAAAATATCCTGCTCAAAAAATTCTCTTGCTTTTGCCCCCATTTGCCCTGCCTTATCAGGGTTACTCAGCAAAAGGTCAACTTTTTCGCTAAGGCAATTTAAGTCTTTTGGTTTAACAAGATACCCGTTTTCTCCGTCTTGAATCATCTCCTTAATGCCATCGCTTGCATAGGCCGCTGCCGGTTTAGAAAATGCCATTGCTTCCAAAAGCGCGATGGGCATCCCCTCCCACAAAGAAGTTAAAACAATACAATCACAAACAGCCAGGATTTTCTCTATGTCTTTGCGCCAGCCGCAAAGCTTAACCCTGTCCCCCAGCTTTTTTTCTTTGATCAACTTCCGCATAGAATCGCGCAGTATGCCGTCGCCGGCACTGAGAAAAACAGCATCCGGATGTTTTGCGCATATATTGACGGCTAGCCGGACAAAATCCAAGGGGTTTTTCTGGGGTTTTAAACACGCGATCATGCCCACACATACCTTGCCGGCATCAATACCCAGTTCTTGTTTTGTACACGCTTTTTCTCCCCGGGATTTATCGATATTAATGTTTATTCCGTAATGAATAAGGTTGTATTGTTTTTCTCTGCCGATTTTATAGCGGCAGCCTTTACGGATATCATTCTTTGACACTGCGATGAAAGCCGTGGTTATATTGGCAGTTATTCTTTCTAAAAATATATACAGCCGCTTTAAAGGCATGGGAAGATAATCATTAAAACTCCAGCCGTGGATGGTATGAATGATCACTTTTACCCCGGCAATGCGGCCTGCCCAGCGGCCGATAATGCCGGCTTTTGAGCTGTGCGTATGCACAATGTGAATATTATGCTGCTTTATATATTTTATTATGAAAAAAAAGCTCTTAAGATCGTCCAGCAGGCTTATGCGGCGTTTGAGCGCGGGCAGAAGGCAAAGGCGAACATCCTGCATGGCCCGGGCATCTTTAAGCAGTAAGCCTTGCGGCGCGCTGATAAGATGTTTATTATATTTTAAGCTGTCCAGCTTTTGGATTAAGGAAAGCGCCTGCTTTTGCGCTCCCCCGAGCTCGAGATTAGTGATTATCTGCAAGATATTGGTTTTTTCTATTTTCATGTTCAGCCTGATAGCTTGATATTATAACAAAACTAAAGACAAAGACAAATATTATCTCTTCGTCTCTTCAGCCGTTTCTAACTGTGCTGGTACCTTCGCCTAACTCATCACTGCCTGAATGCTTGGAGTAAGGCACTTAACTCCTTGCAGGCAAAACAGTTGCTTTTATCAGAGAAAGCTGGTATACTTATTGTTAAGAAATGAATATATCATTATAATTTTTCTTATCTAAAATAGCGGGGGGGGGTGTTTATGCGTAAAAAAGGCGGTTTTACTCTTGTGGAACTAGTGATTGTCGTTATAATCATCGGCATTCTTGTAACCATAGGTGTTCCTAATTATATGCGTTCCCTTGAACGCTCCAAATGTGCTCAAGCAATCCGAATTCTGAAAGACATGCGCAGCGCCGGGCTTTCTTATTACGCGAATAAGGAGACCTTCCCGGCCATGGTAACAGACCTTGAAGATGAGGTTGGCGCGAATTTTTATTCAGACAAAACTAATAATGACTGGGATTTCACGATACAGACCGGCAATGATACAACGCTGGTTTTGCAAGCAACCCGCCAAGGAGGCCCGCATACGAAAGCCCCGGCCAAAACCATAATAACCGTCACAGACCTTACAAGCCCTCTGGTCAATAAGAACGAGGAATGGAGTGATCCTTCCGCCGCAGGCAACTATCCATGGGATAATCCCGGAGACTGGTAAAATAGGAGCATCAACATGAACACTGTGCGGAAGAAAACACATAGCCCGGGGTTCAGCCTGGTAGAGTTAATGATCATTGTGATTGTGCTGGGCATTCTGATTTCACTTGCTATTCCAAACTATGCGCGCTCCGTGGAACGCGCAAAATGTTCTCAGGCAATACAGGTTTTGAAATCAATGCGCAGCGCAGCGCTTTCTTATTTTTCAGATATAGATAACCAGACTTTTGCCGG
>DAOVNL010000063.1 GCA_030630245.1 Candidatus Omnitrophota bacterium
CAATGTTGGAACCTTCATCCATTGTCTGCAGCGTCAACAAACCGGCGGTTATAGAACCGCTATCACTGGTTGTGATATTGCCCCCGGCAGTAAGTGTGGTATTATCATTAGCGCCTGTATCCACTGAAGTCACGGTAATATCTCCGGCAGTAGCTATATAGGTAAAGGATGAATTCCCATCGCTTAAATCAACATCAGTCAACACATGGTCATCGTCAATATCAATAGCATCAGTACCGCCCAAATAACTAATATCTATTGTTCCATAATTTTCGTTCCCTACGGTTATGGTTGTCGCGCTTACAGTATTAGCAATTCGTTCACCAATCCACATCGCGCCTGCTCCCGTGTCAGTCAAAGTAAGCGCTGCGGCGCCGTTTAAATCCAAGCGCTGGCCGGTACCGGTACCTATTGCATTAGCACTAAGAACAACAGAACCGGTATTCACTATTTCGGGATTGACAGTCGCGTCATTAACTATAATGTTACCCGCCGTTGCCGTTAGTGTAACGTCGCCGCTGCCCGCCGTCAGAATATTGTCAATATTATTTAAAGTTACATTACCTGCTGCCGTAACTGTGATATCGCCATTGCCGGAATTGAGTACCGCGCCAAAAGTAACCGCGTCTGAGTGATTTATAGTAATATCGCCGGCATTTGTAGTAATTGTTCCGGTATTATTAAACGTAGTGCCTGTGGAACTAAACAAACCGCCGGTCAAAACAACACCGGCATTTACAGCAACAGCATCATCAGCATCTAAAATCAAGTCTCCGGAACCGGCAAAATTAACTCCTGTAGTAAAAGTAATTTGGTTTCCCGTTAATGTAAGATTGTTGTTGCTTCCGCTTGCAACCCCGTTGGTGAGAACCTTGCCCGCGTTAAACACTATATTTCCGGCGCCGCTGCCGTTGCCAACAGTGGTATCAATAACTGTATGTCCATTATCTATATGGGCTTCCAGCACATCAATATCCATAGTAGTGGCATCGCTCCCTGTGCCGTTTGCCCAATTATCAACTGTCCAGGTAACAGGTCCATTACCTCCATCATCAATAGTAAGGTTAACCGGATCTATTAACAAGCAGCCTGCTTCGCCGTTCGGCGCTCTCCTGTCAACCATGCCGTTAACTTCAACATGTTCCAATCCGCTGACTTCAACAAAACCGCCATTACCTGAGATACTGCCGCCGGTCACCTCGATTCCGGCATTTTCCCAGAATAAAGCCGTATCAGGTGAGAAAACAATTACTTCACCGCCATCGCCCATTGTATCCGCGTTAGCAGTAGTCAAACTATCCGGACTTAAAACAACTATATCAGCCGCATAGAAATCTATACTGCCGCCATCGCCATCACCCATTGCATCCGCGCGGACTTCACCGAATTGGCCGACCATTGAGCCGGTCATTTCTATGCTGCCGGCCTTAGCGCCGCATTCTACCGCCGACACATCAAGAATCCCGCTATTGACAACTTCTCCTTCTCCGCGTCCGATCAGTTTCACGCCGCCTTCAGAACTTAATAGAGACTTAGCTTCAATGATACCGCTATTGTTAACCACGGACGCGATAACGTCGTTGCCCGCATCACCGGTTAAAATAACCCAGCCTCCCTGGTTTTTTATACTCCCCTGATTTTGGACAGAGCTATCCATTATCCGGCCATCGGGGCCTTTTACCTGCTCCAACACCTTGCCGGAAACTTCAAACTTCATCAACCCATCCCCAGTGAAATCAATCGTAAAGCGGTCGCCGGACGCGAGCGCTACATGGCCCAAATCCGCGGCAATAAGGCCTGAATTATCAACGCTGGGAGCAGCGAGGTAAACAAACCCATTTTGTCCCACCGTGATATTGCCTCTATTAATAATAAAAGATGGGTCATTCCCTAAATTCTGCGTAAAATCATACTTACCGGCAAGGAAATCGCTATCAGCAATGTCGAAAGTAGTCGCCAGCAATCCCGCAACATCAATTTTAGAGCCGGCGCCGAACAATATACCGTTGGGATTAATCAAGAAAATGCGGCCGTTAGCTGTCAGTTCACCTAATATAGAGGAAGGGCCCCCTCTAATAACACGATTAAGCGCCACGGAATCCATCCCGGGCTGTAAAAACTTGACCAGCTCATTGACATCAATATTGAAGCTGTTCCAATTGATAATGGCTTTATCGCTAAGCTGATTAATAATAGTTTCATATTGGCTGGATGAAATAGACGCTTCACCGGCAGCGATATCGCCGCCTTCAGGCCCGGTCTGGGCCGGCGTTGGAAACATCAATAGCAAAGAAATGAAGACAATAAAAGTTTTAATCATAAAACATTTCTTTAAAAATAAACTTTGCACGGCATTACCCTCCTATAAATTTATTTGAAACTTTTAAATAATATAGCTGATTTAAAATTTATACTTTATTTCAAAATAAAAAACGGAATTATCGCCCGTGCTGGGCCCAACAGGAATACCCCAATCCATACGGATATCAAACATATCATTAATCCCAGTATAAATACCCACTCCCACCCCGGAAATATTCCGTTTTGATCTTTGACTAAAAGTCGGTTCTTGAATATGAATCATGCCATGGTCGCCAAAAAACAGCAATTGATACAAATTTTTCTTTGCGGATAACAATGTAATCCGTGTTTCAATATTGGCCGTAAATCCGTCATCACCAAGGTATACGGCAGACTGATGCCCATGTACAGAATTTACGCCGCCAATCGGCCACTGCTCACCTGCCACCAAAGGATGAAAGCTATATTGCCCGGACACCCGGCCCACGAGCATTAAACGATCATTGATTTTCTGAGCTCGAACAATACTCGGCGTTACCTTAGTAAACCGGTTATCTGCTTTTGCAAAGCTGCGGCTGGAACGAAGGGAATCATGAGGCATACCCCCAAAGCCTTCACCAAGCCCCTGATGAACCCCCAAGGATAATAAAGTACGCCCGTTGATGCTTCGTGTATCAAGGTTGAAAAGTTCAACGCGTAGTTTGCGAATATGATCATCACTCGTCTTAGCAAGGCCTGCCAGCATTGTCTGCTCAAAGTCCTTAGACTCAAACCACGATTCAAAACTCATTGATGTTTTTTGCGTAAGAAGATACGGGTAAGAAACACCAAGCCCCCAGGATAATACATCACTCTCAATATCTAAAGGAGCGAACTCTTCGCCAACCGCAAAACTGCTTTTAGAAACGTAAGACTTTAGCTGCAATCCTTGCGAACCAACCGGCGTCATATAATTGAGATGCGCGTAATACATGTCATTGACATCCACCGCTTTGATCCATTTAGCGTTGAGAAGATCACCGCGGCCGGTAAGATTATTAAAATTTAATTCCGGAGAAATGCGGTATTTACCGGTACTTTTCAATCCAAAGTTGTTTACTTCCAAAGAACCTTCAATCCTTTTCTTCTCAGCCACATCTATATTTATATTAGTCGTACCAATCCCTCTTCCATCCTGGAATACAGAACTCGTTTTGAGGCCGGAATAAGAATTTAACACCAAAAGCGCCCGCTCGATACTCTGTTTACGAATAGGCTCTCCGGGAAACACTTTAGCCAGGACAGGCCGAATGCGTTCCTCGCTATAGCGGTTATTCCCGCAAACAACAATCTCGCCAAGCCGGCCCTCAAGAACGACAAAATTGACTACTCCCTTTTGGGCGTCAATGTCTTGCTGGGGGATAATAACCTGCGTCAGGAAATAACCCCCGTCATGATAATATTGCGCTGCCCGGTCAGCCAGCAGCCGTAATTCATCAAGCGTATACTCCTTGCCCAAATCAGACAAAATACTTTCTTTTAAGCTCTCACTATCAAAAACGCTGTTACCGGAAAACCGAATTTCACGAACTCTAACTCGCGGCTGTTCCGAACGATCAACGGCAGCAGGTGTTTGGGTTTGTTCTTGTTTTCGTCTTTTTAATCCTGCCAAGGCTAACTTTTGCGCCAATTGATGTTCCCGTTCTTTCTGGATCTTCACTTTCCTATCCAAGGACTTCTTCCTTTTCCGCTCTAAGATGATTCTTCGTTCGTCAAGTTTCTGCTGTCTCTTTTGTTTAAACTGATCCTCTTTGGACTTACTCGCGATCCTGTGCGGAATAAGCTTGTCAATATAGTCCTGGGCATCGCGGTAGTCAACATCCAAAGAGATAATTTCCTTAAAAATATTTTCCGCCTGATCAAACCAATCTTCCCTGTAATAACTGCAGCCCTCGGCATAAAGCTCTTTGATCTGCTGAGCCTGCTGCCGTTCCAACTCCCGCAAGCGTTGACTCTCCCGGCGGTAAACCTCTTGGCCAACAATTTTTTGAACCCTCTCTTTCTCAATACTAATTTTACGTTTTAAAATTGGTTCCTTTTCAGTATCCACGACTTCATCAGCATATTTATATAACGCGAGAGCATCTGAATTTTTGCCGGCTTCCGCGTACATTCTCGCATCTTTAATAATGCTTACGGTGTTGAGATAAGAGCTTTTATCAATTACAATATAAGCGCTTACTTCTTCTGCAGCATCTTCTGCGAGCAGCAGGTTTCTTTCTTCCCTGACCAAACGTTTCACCTCAATAGCGGCCTGTTTCTTCCGCTGAGCTTTCTGCCGGGTGAGTTCTTTCCTTTGCCGAGCCTCTTCCCTGGCTAAAAGTTTCTTCTCAATAGCGGCCTGTTTCTTCCACTGAGCTTTTCTCTGGGCGACTTCTTTCCTTTGCTGAGCGTCTTCCCTGGCTAAACGTTTCTCCTCAAGAGCGAGCTGCTTCTTCTCCTGAGCCTCTTCTTTGGCTAAGAGTTTCTGCTCAAGAGCTGCCTGTTTCTTCCGCTGAGCTCTTCGCCGGGCGAGTTCTTTTCTTTGCTGAGCCTCTTCCCTGGCTAAGAGTTTCTGCTCAAGAGCTGCCTGTTTCTTCCACTGAGCTTTTCGCCGGGCGAGTTCTTTTCTTTGCTGAGCCTCTTCCCTGGCTAAGAGTTTCTGCTCAAGAACACGCTGCTTCTTCTTTTGAGCCTCTTCTCTTGCCAGCTCTTTCTTGTCTATAGCAGCTTGCTTTTTCTCTGATGTAATTTTGGCTATTTTAAAACTATCCGACGAAACTGTTTTCGCGTATACGCAAGATGTACAAATAATCTCGGCAGCGATACAAATGAAAAAAATAGTCACGAAACAAATAAGCATTTTTTGTCTTAATTCCAAAATATTAAACATCCCCGGTTTCCCTTTCTTCTGTCAACTATAGCGATTTTTGGTTTAAGCTATCTTATTTACAACCGTAACCCAAACTACATATATCTTAATATATAGGATGCGATTAACCATAATATCATAAAATACTATATTTTAAATCTGCTTTTTCACAATTCTATCGATGCAATATTTTAAAGTATGATACTATATTATAGTGTAGCACAAATATTGTCAAGCAAAAATTGTATAATATTGCATTAAATGAAATGTTAGGCAACTGATGGGCGGCAATTATAATTACCGGTCAACGACAATTAAAATTCCCGAAAAATAGGCTGAGCAAATGCGCAAATTGGCTGGCCTAAGGGGCAAGGCAGGCTTGTCCAACCAGCGTTGAAAGCGAGGTTCGTTTCACTCGCTCGCATTCAACGCATTATACATTAGAAATTTATTCAGTAATAGATTCTATATCAGCTAAATCTTTATGACGTCCAAGAGATTTTTTATTCTCGATCAATTCATCTTTTCCAATAAAATATACCGGAATATCTCCATATTCATCTTTAGCTCGATTAGATGAGACTTGTTCCCATGTTACTCCTGTAAGAGATGTAAGGATGTCTATGCGGACTGGAGGGATGCCTAATTGTA